>JAFRZQ010000289.1 GCA_017442465.1 Anaerotignum sp.
ATGTTCACGATATTCTTATGGGAAATGGCAATACGGGGTTTGCCGTTGTAGGGTACTTCACATCTGGGGAAGTTTACGGAATTTTTGATATTGCCGTAGGTCAGATAATCTCTGATCTCCTGAGCAGCCATGATGGCGCAGTTTTCTTCAGATTCAGGAGTGGATGCGCCGATATGGGGTGTCGCAATGATGTTCCAGGGATCGCCCATCAGATCATCAGAAGGGAAGTCTGTCATATAGCGGGCAATGATGCCGTCAGCAATGGCTTTTTTCAGGGCTTCATTGTCCACCAGACCGCCGCGGGCAAAGTTCAGGAGTCTTGCGCCGGGCTTTGTTACGGAGAAGAGTTTTTCGTTGAAGGTATGTTTTGTCTTATCATTCAGAGGGATGTGCAGGGTGATATAATCCGCCTTTGCCACAACATCCTCAATGGATTCTTCCAGTTCTACGGAAGGAGACAGGTGCCATGCATTTTCCAGGGACAGGAAGGGGTCATAGCCGATAACATCCATGCCCAGATCCAGAGCGGCATTGGCAACCAGAACGCCGATGGCACCCAGACCGATGACGCCCAGGGTCTTGCCTGCGATCTCGGGGCCCTGGAATTCTTTTTTGCCTGCTTCTACGGCCTTTTCAATATTGGATACATTGCCGTGGATGGTCTGCACCCAGTTTGCACCGGCAATGATGCGTCTGGAGGACGCAAACAGGCCCAGAAGAACCAGTTCCTTTACGGCATTGGCATTGGCACCGGGGGTATTGAATACAGGCACGCCCATTTCTGTACATTTATCAATGGGGATATTGTTTGTGCCTGCACCGGCACGGGCCACAGCCAGCAGGTTGTTATTCAGTTCCATATTATGCATATCAAAGCTGCGCAGGATGATGCCGTGGGGATCTTCTGCGTTGTTATCCACAACGAAATTTTCTTCGGGCAGTCTTGCCAGACCTGTTGCAGCGATATTGTTCAGGGTTTTAATGGTGTACATAGTGTGTTCTCCTCTTTCTCGTCTCATACTCTCTTTTTCTTACTATAATACAGCACGAAAAGGGCCGCTTGTGACGACCCTTTCGGTTATTTGTTTTCCATTTCGAATTTCTGCATGAATTCCACCAGTTTTTCTACGCCTTCCACAGGCATTGCGTTGTACATGCTGGCACGCATGCCGCCGACGGTGCGGTGACCTTTCAGGTTTTCAAAGCCCTGGGCCTTGGCCTCCTTGATGAATTTATCATTCAGTTCGTCTGTAGGCAGAACGAAAGGTGCATTCATCAGGGAACGGTCTTTTTTCACGACAGTGCCGCGGAACAGTTCGGACTGGTCTAAGAAATCATAGAGGATGCCAGCCTTGTGTTCGTTGATCTTCTGGATGGCTTTGATGCCGCCCTGTCTTTTTACCCAGTCAAATACCAGACCCATGAAATAGATGCCGTAGGTAGGGGGTGTGTTGTACAGGGAGTTGTTGTCCGCATGGACATCATACTTTAACATCGTAGGTGTGTGGTCCATGGCGTTGCCCAAAAGGTCTTCTCTGATGATGACTACCGTTACGCCTGCAGGGCCCAGGTTTTTCTGTGCCCCTGCAAAGAGCAGGCCGAATTTGGATACATCGATCTCTTCGGAAAGGATGGAAGAGGACATATCGCCCACCAGAGGGACATTGCCTGTATCGGGCAATTCTGTCCAGCGTGTGCCGTAGATGGTGTTATTCAGTGTGATATAGAAATAATCCGCTTCGGGGTCAAATTTTGTTTTATCCAGTTCGGGGATGTGGTCGAAGGTGGAGTCCGCTGAGGAAGCAACGATGTTGACCTTGCCGTAGCGTTTTGCTTCTTCTGCAGCCTTCTTTGCCCACTGGCCGGTGATGACATAATCCGCCTTGTTGTTCTTGTTCATCAGGTTCAGGGGGATCATGGCAAACTGTGTGGAGCCGCCGCCCTGCAGGAACAGGATCTTATAATTATCGGGGATATGCATCAGTTCTTTCAGGTCAGCCTTTGCTTTTTCCAGAATACCTTCAAACACTTTTGAACGGTGGCTCATCTCCATAACTGACATGCCTGCTGAAGGGTAACAAACCAGCTCACGCTGTGCCTGTTCCAGAACTTCCAAGGGCAGCATGGAAGGACCTGCAGAGAAATTATATACTCGTTTTTCCATTCGATAAGCCTCCTTTTACATGTATTATTTGAGGACAACTGCCCGCCTATCAAGGACAGTGTCGATAGAAAGATTATAGCATTTTGAGCGTATTCGTCAACACAAAACGGGCTTTTTTTCGTCCCACAGAAAAAACTTTGGCGGATGGGGCAAAATTCCCTGTAAAAAAGTAAGAAATGACTGGTAAAATTGACGGACAGATGTTCTTCTTGTACGTACGAAAATACAATCGGATGCAATATATTCGGGGTTTCAAGGGTGTTTTGTTCGTGGTAGAATAGACAAAAGGAACTGACCTCGGAAGGAGTGCATAAAAAATGAAGATCATTGACCTGACGCAGACGATTTGTGAAACGATGCCTGTTTATCCCGGCACAGAACAGCCAAAACTGACCGTTGCCAATACCCATGAGAAGGACGGGTTCCGGGAGACGCTGATTTCCTTCTATTCTCATACAGGTACCCATATGGATGCGCCTTTCCACATCTTTGCTGACAGAACGCGCCTGAATGAGCTGCCTGCGGAACAGTTCGTCGGGAAAGCCCTTGTCATTGACTGCAGGAATGTGGGAGCAGGCGGAGAGATCGGCATGGAATATGTGGAAAAGGTGCGTGAACTGGCGGACAAGGCAGAGTTTCTCCTGTTCAACACCGGCTGGGATGCAAACTGGGGCAAAGAGGAGTATTTCGGCGAATATCCCGTGGTTTCCAAGGAGGTCTGCCAGTATGTATTGGATAGTCAGAAAAAGGGCGTTGGCTTTGACACCATCGGTATTGACCCGATCTCCGGTGGCAACCTGACCCTTCACAGGATGCTCCTGTCTCAGAGGGATATCGTCATCATCGAAAACCTGACGAATCTGGATAAAATCGGCGGTGGTCTGTTTACTTTTGCAGCATTGCCCCTGAAGTATAAGGATGCGGACGGTTCGCCTATCCGTGCCGTTGCCATCATAGAAGAATAAAAGAACTACACACCGCATTCTGTTCATATCCTAATGAAAAAAGGAGAAAACGGGATGCGGATTTTTATTGAGAAAAAATGGGGCGGCGTATGCATTTGTCTTTGCATGATCCTGGGGTGCCTGTGCTATACGGCGTTGGGAAGAGGGACGGAGAATGTCATGTTTTCCGCCTTGGATGCGACCATTGTGCTGGATGCGGGCCATGGGGGCTGGGATCCCGGCAAAACAGGAACGGAGGGGAAAAATGAAAAGGATTTGAATCTGGCAGTGGCGGAAAAACTGGCGGAATATCTGGAGATCGGCGGAGCAGAGGTGATATTGACGCGAACCTCTGATGAAGCCCTTGGGGAGGGCAAACGGACGGATATGGCGGAGCGGAAGCGTATCGCCAATGAAAGCGGCGCAGATATCCTCATCAGCATCCATCAGAATGCCTTCCCTTCTGCGAAGGTAAAAGGGGCCCAGGTTTTTTATCACAACAGCAGCGGGAACGGAAAACTGCTGGCGGAATCCGTGCAGGAAAGCCTGCGAAGCCGTGTAGACGGCAGCAACCACAGGCAGGCGAAGGAGAATGACAGTTATTACATACTACGGACAACGGAGATCCCGGCGGTCATCGTGGAGTGCGGCTTCCTTTCCAATCATGAGGAGGAAAAACTGCTGAATGACGAGGGATATCAGGAAAAACTGGCATGGGCGATCTACTGCGGGATTCTTGACTATTTTAAGAATTTGGATAAGATATAAATTAGAGAAGTGTTGCATTTGATCCGAATTAGAAAGGAAAAATACATGGAAAATAAATTTGGAAAACTGGGGCTCAGACCTGCGCTGGTGGGTGCACTGGCAAAGCAGGATATCGAAAACCCCACAGAAATACAGGAAAAGATGATCCCCGCTATTCTGGAAGGCAGGGATGTTATTGGCCGTTCCGAAACAGGCTCCGGCAAGACACTGGCATATCTCCTGCCCATCTTTGAAAAGATCGATATGGATGTAAAAGGCACCCAGGCCATCATCCTGACACCTACCCATGAACTGGCGGCACAGGTATTCCATCAGGCAGAACTGCTGCAGGAAAACAGCGGCATGGAAGTAGGCTGTGCCCTGCTCATTGGTGCGGCAGGCATCGGCAGGCAGATGGAAAAACTGAAATCCAAACCCCGAATCGTTGTGGGTTCCGTTGGGCGTATCCTTGACCTGATCAGAAAGAAAAAGATCCAGGCGCATCTGGTAAAAACTATTGTTCTGGATGAAGGTGACAGACTGATGGATGATGGCAATGTGGAAGATGTAGAGGCTGTCATCAAGACGACTTTACGAGACAGACAGATCGTTTTGCTTTCTGCTTCCGTCAGCGGCGAGGCTAAGGAAAAAGCAGTAAAAATGATGAAGGAAGACTGCATCGATCTGGAGGCGAAAAGCGGCGGTGTGGTGCCTAAGGGCATCAAACATTACTATATCCTTTCTGCCCACAGAGAAAAATTCCTGAACCTGCGTAAAATCATCGCCGGCGAAAAACCTGCAAAGGCAATGGTATTCCTGAATAACCCCGAAAATATCGAAGTGACGGTAGAAAAACTCTGTCACCACGGCATCAAGGCCGATGGTATTTACGGTCAGGCAAGCAAGATGGACAGAAAGAATGCCATGGACGGTTTCCGTGAAGGCCGCATCAATGTACTGGTGGCTTCCGACATCGGTTCCCGCGGTCTGGATATCGAAGGCGTGACCCATGTCATCAACTTAGACGTTCCTGAAGAACCTACCCACTATCTGCACCGTGCAGGCCGCTGCGGCAGAAAAGGTCTGGAAGGCACAGCCATCACCATCGTGACCCCTTATGAACGCAAATGGGTCCATAAATATGAAAAAGCATGGGGCCTGAAATTTGAGCAGAAGGAAATGTCCTTTGGCAAACTGGTGGACAGCCAGAAAACAAAGAAGGATATCGCGAAACCCATGAAGAAAAAAGATAAACTGATTATTGAGGACAGATGGGTGGAAGGCGACGGCTGGG
>JAFRZQ010000290.1 GCA_017442465.1 Anaerotignum sp.
CACATACGGCATTTGCCCATACCCAAATCTAAAAGTTCATATACATCGGAGGACTGCTCCAGCAGGATATCCTTACCGACAACACCAACATCTGCTGCGCCACGTTCCACATATACCGCCACATCAGATGGTTTTACCCAGAAATAGCGCACACCGTTTTCTTCGTTTTCAAAAATCAGCTTTCTGCCGCCTTCATGGATGGAGGGGCAGCCGTAACCGATCTGTTCAAAAATATCATAAGCCTTTTCGCCCAGTCTGCCCTTTGGCAGTGCGATGTTAATCCAGTTCCGCAACGATCTCAAGCCCCCTGTCCTTCATACAAAGCAGTTGTTTATATTTCACATTGCCTGTGTTCTTTTTCTGTACCAATACACTCTGGCCGTTATCTGTCAGCATCTGCGCCGCCTTTGCCAGCGCCGCTGTATCTACGCCGTCTTCATAAAGCAGCAGTGTATCCACATCGTATTCCTTTTCTGTAGTTTCAAAGCGTTCCAGCAGGTCAAGGTATACGGCAAAGCCAATAGCATCCGCATCCTTACCCATTTTGTGGAGCAGATTGTCATATCTGCCGCCGCTGAGGATACCCGCAGGTACGCCATTGATGAAGCCCTGGAAAATAACGCCTGTATAGTAATCCATATCGTTCACGATGGAGAAATCCAGATTCACATTCTTTTCGTTGCCGCCGATTTTCAGACAGCGCAGGATTCCTTCCAGCTCTGCCACAGCCTGTTCCATTTTGGCATTACAGCAAAGGGCTTTTGCCTGTTCCAGAGTTTCTTCCAGACCGCCGTAAAGGCTTGCCAGAGCCTCCAGCTTCTGTGTCAGGTCTTCCATCAGACACGCTTCCACGCAGATGGCACGGACACCATGAGGGTTCTTTTCACTGATGCAGGAAAGGACTGCCTTCTGCTGGGCATAAGGAAGATTGGCTTCTTCCATCAGACCTGCCACAAAGCCCATATGGGAAATATCCATGATATACTGGTCACTGATGGCTTTCAGGCTTTTCTGTGCCAGTAAAAGCACTTCCAGTGTAGCATAGTCATCCACTTCGCCGATGTATTCCAGACCGACCTGCATGATCTCCTTATATTCACCAGCGCCTTTTCTTGCACGGTAAACATTTTCGTTATAGTATACACGTTCCGCGTTTTCCCTGCTGCCCTTTGTATTTTTTACGATAGAAAGGGTTACATCCGGTTTCAACGCCAGCAGCTTGCCGTCCAGACCTGTGAAGGTCAGGATATTTTCACTGCTTAAAAAACTTCTGTTATCTGCATAAAAGTCATATTCTTCAAACTTGCTCATTTTGAACTTTTTATAGCCGTACTGTTCAAACAATGCACGGAGACTGAAGATGACCTGTTCTTCTTTTTTCAAAAGCATTTCTGCCTGTTTCATACGAATCCACATCCTTTCGGTTCTAAGGATAGTTTACAACCCCAAAATACTTTAGTCAAGTAGAACGCTAAAGTAATATTGGTAGAATATTACTAATTAGTTTACCTTATTTTCAGCAATATGACAAGAAAACATCTGTCTTTCCATGAAAAACCACATAAAAAACGCCCTTTGAAAAATATTCCAAAAGAGCGTTCCTTCTTATTTCATTTTCAGTTGGATTTCAATGGTTCTCCATGCTGTATCTGCGTCTGCTTTGCCTTTTTGCGTCCAGTTCAGATCACCAATGCTTTCCAGTTCTGCTGTGAATGCTTCAACCGCATGCACAGGGATCACAGCAACGATGCCCGCATCTGCCGCTTCTTCAAAGCCTTCCACTGCAGCGATTGCCTTCTGTACAGCATCCTTTGCCGCATCAATGTCTTCAACTGCCAGTGTCACTGCATCTGTTATCTGCACCTCTGCTGTACGAGTCACGGAATAACTTTCCGTACTTTCTTCCGCAGATGCCACTTCCGCCACTGCCACATCCATAGTGGATCCTTTTGCATTGGCTTTTGTTGTTTCTGCACCTGCTGCAGGGGTATTTAACTGCTTACTGCTTTTGTATGTGATTGCAGATGCATCCATATCGCCCAGATAGTCCTCTGTTGCATCTTCTATGCCGTCATAAACAACGA
>JAFRZQ010000291.1 GCA_017442465.1 Anaerotignum sp.
CTGTTTTCTTCAAAATCGGACCGCAGCAGCGTCACCTGATACAGATCAGAGCGGGTGCCGGGGCTTGCAGCCATATGGAAATGATGGATCTGTTTACGCATACCGGAACGCAGGAAGAAAGGAATATCTTCATGCAGGAATGCCTCGAAGGCATCCTGTTCCTCAGCGGGCAGGATGCTCTGCAGAAAGGCTTGGGCCTCTTCATAGGAGGTGCTGCCGCTCAGGCGAGACAGTTCCGGATATGGGTTATACAGAGTATGGAACAGCTGCTGTTCCAGATCGATTTCCATGGTCGTGCCATTGATGTAGTGCAGCAGTGTCTGATATTTGGACTGTACGTTATGCAGGGTAGCCAGCCCTTTTTTATGTTCCGGACTGGGCAGCGTAACGTCGATTTTTTCTGTATTAGGGGAAAGACCGTCGGCATAGGCCTTTGCCAGATCTTCGAATTTGCCTGCGACTGCCTTGAAGCATTCCAGCAGTTTAGGGGAGAAAATGCCGCATTCCCCATTGACGATCATATTGGTAGCGGTATCAAAGGAGAATGCTTCCTTATATACACGCTTGCTGGTCAGGGCATCATAGCAATCGGCCAGACCTACTACCTGAGCGCAGATGGGGATGGTGTCCCCTGCCAGACCTTCGGGATAGCCGTTGCCGTCCCATCTTTCGTGATGGTAATGGCAGATGTTATGGGCATAACGCAGATATTCCGGATTGCCCAGATCGCCCAGGGTTTCCAGGATGCGGCAGCCGGTCAGGGCGTGGCCTTTCATGACTGCCCATTCTTCTGCAGTCAGTTTGCCGGGTTTGTTCAGAATGGAGTCGGGAATGGAGATCTTCCCGATATCATGCAGGGCGGAGGCACTGGAAATGATGCTGATGGTGGCATCGGTCAGACCGTATTCGGGGCAGTTGAGAGCCACCTCCTGCAGCAGGATCTGTGTGAAACGGCGGATACGCAGGATATGCTGGCCGGATTCCACACTGCGGTATTCAATAATGGAGGAAAGAGCATCGACCATCGTATCGTTGGAAAGGCGAAGGGTAGCAGCTTGTTCCTCTACCAGCTCTTCCAGATGCCATTTATGGCGGTACAGGTCTACGATGTTATTGATACGATGCTGCAGCACAAAAGGATCGGAGCCGGTAAGAACTACATCTGTTGCACCATTTGCAAAGGCGTTGGAGATCAGTTCTGTGGAATTCGCATCCGCCAGAACCACAATGGGGATCTCCTCCAGATCAGAAATGGTTTTGATTTTTTCGCACATGGACAGATCGATCTTTTCAGAGATCGTTGTGTTCAGCAAAATAACAGCGATGCAGCTGTAGTTCTGTTCCAGCAGCAATGCCGCCTGATGGGTATTGTCAGCTTCCAGCAGGTTAAAGCTGTCTTCAAATACAGAGCGCAGGTCGCTTCGGCTTTCTGCGGAACCGCAGGCCAGAAGCAGGGTGTCACGAACATTCATGGCGTTCCTCCTCTTCGGTCACATAAATTACTAATTTTATCATACCATGTCAAATGCTGGAATTGCCACTAAAATTATGTGCAAATTTGGTTTTTGTCACTTTTTATGCAGAAAAAAGAACGGATGCCTGTTTAGAGACATCCGTTTTAGCATATTTTATTTCAGCAGTGTTTTGAAGAGACCGCGTTTCAGGGCTTTTACCCCTACATCCATCAGTTCTTTCTGGATTTTTTCCTTGCGTTTTTCTGCGGCCTTGCGTTTTCTTTCTTCCTGTCTTTCCAGTTCCTTCTGGCGTTTTAGTTCGGCTTTTTCCCGTTCTTTTTCTTCTTTTGCCAGTCGTTTTGCTTCTTCCTCTGCAGCTTTTTCCGCTGCTTCGGCTTCGGCTTCTGCCTTTTCTTCCTCAACGGCGATCTCATTCAGCATTTCATAAGCAGATTCGTTATCCACGGTCTCATCATATTTTTCCATGCCGTCCTTCATCAGGGCTGCACTTCTGGATGCCGCATCTGCTGCAGCCATCAGGCTCTGGGGACAGATGATGGAAGTATGCTGTACGACCTGGGGGATACCCTCTGCATCCAGACAGGAAACCAATGCCTTGCCGACGCCCAGTTCGCAGATGACATCCTCTGCTTTGAAGGCGGGATTTTCCCGGAAGGACTGGGCCGCTACACGGACTGCCTTCCTTTCCGCAGGGGTATAGGCACGCAGGGCGTGCTGTACACGATGGCTCAGCTGTGCCAGTACGGAATCGGGGATATCGCTGGGGCTCTGGGTCACGAAATAAATACCGACACCCTTGGAGCGGATCAGTTTTACCACCTGTTCCACCTTCTGCACCAGGGCTTTTGGCGCATCGGAGAAGAGCATATGGGCTTCGTCGAAGAAGAATACTAGCTTGGGCTTGTCCATATCCCCTTCTTCGGGCAGTGTTTCGAAGAGTTCAGACAGCATCCACAGGAGGAAACTGGTGTAAAGCTTGGGGTTCTGGATCAGCTTCACGCAGTCCAGGATATTCACCCTGCCGCAGCCGTTTTCATCGCAGCGCATCCAGTCGGAGAGGTCCAGGGCCGGTTCGCCGAAGAACAGGTCGCCCCCCTGATCTTCCAGAGGCAGCAGTGCACGGGAAATGCCCCCCAGA
>JAFRZQ010000292.1 GCA_017442465.1 Anaerotignum sp.
AAGAAAAAAGGCTCCATCGGGAAATTTGAACTGGCAGACGGCAGCACCATTTTTCTGGATGAGATCGGTGACATGCCCCTTCCTGTGCAGACCAAACTGCTGCGTGTGCTGCAGGAAAATGTAGTGGAGCGTATTGGCGGCACAAAACCCATTCCTATTGACATCCGCGTCATTTGTGCGACAAATAAGAATATTGAACAGATGGTGGAAGAAGGTACCTTCAGAGAAGACCTGTATTACCGCCTGAATATCATTCCCATTGAATTGCCGCCATTGCGAAAAAGAAAAGAAGACCTGCCGACACTGATCGAATATTACACTGCCTATTATAATCAGAAGCTGGGCAAAACTTTAACAGGCGTTTCTGCGGATGCACTGCAGACACTCTTGTCCTATGACTGGCCGGGAAATGTGCGGGAACTGAAAAATATCATTGAATATCTGGCGAACATTTCTGAAGGGCAGGAAGTGCAGCTGGCTGACCTGCCGGATCATATCGTTCTTCGCTCTGAAAAAGGGTTTGAGGACTGGTCTCTGGAGGATATCGTCGGAGAGTATGAAAAACGTGTGTTGGGCAGTATGATCAAAAAAGGCGCAACGCTGGAGGAAAAGAATCAGCTGGCAGAAACTTTGAAGATCAGCAGAGCAACACTGTATCGTAAACTTAAAAAATATGACTTATTATAATTCTCATATATGAGAATTATTCGCAAAAATGAGAATTTGATTTTGGTTTTACAGCCGTTTGTTTTTGGCAGGAAAACAAAGCAGGATTCTTTGAGAGACATACAAGAAACTTACTTTGTATGTTACAAATGGACTTTCAAAAAAATTGCAAAAAATCAGTTCTCATATTTGAGAAAATGATGAAGAAAAAACCGTCGATTTTCGGCGGTTTTTGTTTTGGCACGATTCTTGCTATATATAACGGTAGAAAAATGTTTCGTTTTCACGAATATGAAAGATATAGGAGGAAGAATTATGGATATGAACGTAGTAGTAAATGCAATCAAAGCCGAAATGAAACCCAGCATGGGCTGTACAGAACCTGTGGCGATCGCACTGGCGGTTTCCAGAACATGCGAATATCTGCAGAATCCTGCAGAAAAGCTGGATATGGTGATCTCTTCCAACATTTTCAAAAACGCATATAGCGTGCAGATCCCCAATACAGGTACATATGGCATTGAACTGGCATGTGCCCTGGGCGCGCTTCTGTCCAAGCCTGGCAATACTATGGAAATCTGTGCCGATATCAAACCCGAACATGTTGTGAAGGCGAAAGAAATGGTAGCGGAAGGTATGGTGAGCGTAAAAGTGCTGCAGAGCAGCGGCTTTTACATTGAATGCAGAGCTTCTAATGCAGCAGGTGTAGCGCATACCATTACACAGGATGCCCATGACAACATGGTATTCTGTGAAAAGAATGGTGAAGTTCTGGTGGACAAGCGCACAACAGAATTTGTTACTTCCGAAGAGGCAGGCGAATTTGATGTAACAAAACACGGCTTTGAAGAATTTTATAACTGGGCAAATGAAATTGATGTGGAAAAACTGAGCTTTATCAGAGAGGCTATCGATATCAATATGAAAATTGCAGAAATCGGTATGGAAAAGAAATATGCTTTCGGCGTAGGCCCTTCCATTCAGAATCTGCTGGATAAAGGTCTTCTGACAGAAAACGTAGTAACCATGGTAAGACGTTACCCTGCAGCAGCGGCAGACTTCCGCATGAGCGGCGGTAACGGTTCCGTAATGACATTCTGTGGCAGCGGTAACCAGGGTATCTCTACAACACTGCCTATGGCTGTGTTTGCAAAATATATGGAAATTCCCGAAGAAAAACTGCTGAGAGCAGAATTTATGGCGATGCTGATGATCATGTACATGAAGAAACATGTTGGCCGCCTGAGCCCTGTATGCGGTGCGATGGTAGCAGGTACAGGCTCCGCGGCAGGTATGACATATATGCTGGGCGGCAGTTTCGAACAGATCAGCGGTGCGATCCAGAATATGATGGGCTCTGTAGCCGGCATCTTCTGTGACGGTGCAAAAGGCGGCTGTGCAGTTAAGGTGGCAGCTTGTGCAGGGGAAGCGGTTTATGCAGCCCTGTATGCAATGGATGACAGCATGATCGGTGTTTCCGATGGTATCAACAGCACGAAAGCAGAAGATACAGCAAAGAATCTGGCTAAACTGAGCCATGAAGCTCTGGCTGATCTGGATATGAAAGTAATCGAAATCATGCAGAATAAGAAATGATCTGAATC
>JAFRZQ010000293.1 GCA_017442465.1 Anaerotignum sp.
CGTTCTGCCCATCGGCCCCAGCCAGCTGGCCCTGCCCACAGAACAAGGCGCCGAAATCATAAAATACGCATTCCGAAACGGCATCAACTTCATCGATACCGCCCAGTATTACCGTGCGTATCCCTATATCAGCGAAGCATTAAAAGACGGCGAATTCGACAATATCGTCATCTGCTCCAAATCCCTCTCTGCCGACTATGACGGCATGATGGAAGCTATTTCCGAAGCCCAGAAGGAACTGAACCGCAAAGTTATCGATATTTTTCTGATGCACGAGGTACGCTCCGGTCAACTGGAAGAACGAAAAGGCGCATGGGAAGCATTGGTAGATGCAAAAAAACAGGGCCTTGTCCGCGCCATCGGTCTTTCCACCCATCATGTGGATATCTGCATGTCGGCGGCATCCATGAATGAACTGGATGTGGTCTTTCCCCTCATCAATTACGCCAGCCTTGGTATCCGCAAGGGCGACCAGTTCGCCACAAAGGAAGAAATGATGGAAGCCATCAAAGCCTGCCACGCTGCAGGGAAAGGGGTATTTTCCATGAAGGCCTTCGGCGGCGGCGGTCTAACGGGCAATTATCAGGAAGCCCTGAACTATGTCTTTTCCCAGAAAGAGATCGACTCCGTCATGATCGGCTTCGGCAAAACGACGGAAGTGGATGACCTGCTTTCCTATCTGGACGGCACTATGAAAAAAGACTATAACCCCGATGTTTCCAAGAAAAAAGTCCATATCAACCACGAGGACTGCGAAGGCTGCGGCTCCTGTAAAGCGGCCTGCCCTGCCGGTGCCATCTATTGGGGTGAAAACGGTCTGGCGGAAGTGAATCACGATAAATGCCTGACCTGCGGCTATTGCAGCCCCGTCTGTCCTGTCAGAGCTGTAATCATGTATTAAACAAAAATGCTATCTCCAAGGAGATAGCATTTTCTTTTTATATTTCCAACTTCCAATTACAATCGTTGTGGTAAATCATCTGCTTTGTCATGCCGCCGTCAATGCAGATATTTTCGCCGGTGATAAATCCTGCTTTGTCAGAACAAAGAAACAGCACCATATTAGCGATATCCATAGGATTGCCCACCCTGCCAACAGGATGCTGCGCCGCATCGGCGCCGTCATATTCCTCATAATCCGTATCGATCCAGCCGGGAGATATGGAATTGACCCGCACCTTCCCCGCAAGGCTCACTGCCAGGGCATGAGTCAGGGCTGCGATGCCGCCCTTCGCCGCCGTATAGCTTTCTGTAAAGGGCTGGCTCATTCTGTCCCTGCTGGAGGACATATTGATGATACTTGCCCCCTCCGCGAAATAAGGCAGGAACAGTTTTGTTAGGTAAAAAGGTGCCGTTACACCTACCTTCAGGGCATGGTTGAACTCTTCAAAGCTGCAGCTGTCGATGCCCCGCATGAAGGGCATGGCGTTATTCACCAGAATATCCACTTTGCCATGCTCTGCAATGACCTTATCCGCGAATTGCCGCAGATTCTTTTCCACTGCAATATCCCCCACAAAATAAGGATTGTCCAGAATGTCGATGACACAGACCTTTGCACCGACTTTTTCAAATTCTTCACAGATACATTTGCCAATGCCCTTTACGCCTCCGGTCACTACGACCACTTTATCTCGAAACATAAGTCTCCCCCCTTACCGCTCCGCCTTCAGCCGTTTCAGGATCTCTTCATCGGCAGGGCAGAAGGCAAAATCGTCGATCTCCTTTGTGGTGATCCATTTGATATCGTTATGCTCAAACTTCTGGGGCACGCCTTCCGCAATGCGGGCATTGAACAGGGTCAGATGCACCGTCAGATCGGGGTATACATGGTCTACCTCCATGAAAATATCCTCCACAGCCACCGTCACGCCCAGTTCTTCTCTGCATTCCCGGATAAGTGCTTCTTCCTTGGTTTCGCCGGGTTCTACTTTGCCGCCTACAAATTCCCATAAAAGCTCCCTTGCTTTATGAGCAGGACGCTGACAAGCCATAAATCTGTTTTCATCCCAGATGAGGGCCGCTACTACTTCCGTCATATTTCCACCAGCTTTCTGTTGTTTTCCCCATTATACCAAAAAAGCGCTGCTTTTGCAGCAGCGCCCTTTCCTTGTGCCTCGATCTTAAAACAGATTTGCCACATCCTCTGCTGTGGCAGCGATGAAGTCTGCGTTATATGCCTCAAATTCCTCTCTGTCGCCGTAGC
>JAFRZQ010000294.1 GCA_017442465.1 Anaerotignum sp.
AATGCAACTTTTTCAAGGGACTTTTCGTATGTACCTTTAATTTCCAAAAAAATTTTATATTTTCATAAATTGACGATTTATTCACAAAGGCGGAATTCCGCCTTTTTTATTTCTCAGAAATCAGAAACCCTTAAAAATCAAGGTTTTTTCATAAATCACTGAAAAATGACAACACCGAAAATATGTGGTTATATCAAGGTGTAAATCGATTTACGGACATATAAGAATTTACATGTTACGATTGGAGGAATCCTTAGGACAATTACTGATCTGATCATTGATCCCAAAAGTTTAGGAACAAAACTGTGGCGGGTGGATGTAATGCCGGTATACGAATACAGAAACAACAGGCGTACGGAAAACGTAACAGGTTATCGCTATGTTGTGGCAATGCCCGAAAGAAATCTGGATAAAATCAGCATTAAAATTGAAGGCAAAAAGCAAATGGACCAGCCTGTTGGTTATGCGGAAGTATCTTTCACAGGGCTGGAAGTGTTTATCTATTGGATGAACGGGCAGCCTCAGATCGGTGCGAAAGCAACGGGTATTGCATTGGCGAATCATAAGTCTTGATGTTCGCAGTGCGGTGGGTGGATTTCAACCAGAAATCCATCTGCCGTGCTGCCCTACACCATAAGGGTTAGTATTACCCTTATGGCGTAGCATGTAGCATGTAGCAGAAGTAGCAAAGAAGGAGGCTCACGGATGAGCAATTCACAATCACGCAAGTGGCTGATGGCGATAAACAATCCGCAGGAATGTGGGTTTGATCATAGCCATATTTGCGAACTATTGATGAAGTTTTTCCCTGATTATTTCTGCATGGCTGACGAAATAGCAAAAACAGGAACTTTTCATACCCATGTGTTTCTATATTCCCATTCCCCCATACGGTTCAGTACGCTAAAGAATCGGTTCCCGATTGCTCATATCGAAAAAGCATACGGGAGTGCAAAGGAAAACAGAGATTATATTTTGAAAGAAGGAAAATGGGAGCTGGATGAAAAGGCAGAAACAAAAGTAGAAGGAAGTTTTTATGAACATGGTGAGGTGCCAAAGGAAAAAGAAGAAAAGAATCCGAGGATGAGTAAATTGATCGAAGATATCAGGGAAGGAAAACAGGCAGTAGAGATCATCGATGAATCTCCGGAATTCGCCTTTCGGGTACGGGATCTGGAAATTCTGAGAGAAGCTCTGCTATCGGAAAAATTCAAAAACGAAAACAAAGAGGTTTTCGTATCATATCTGTATGGTGCCAGCGGTACGGGTAAGACCAAAAGCATCTATGAGAAGCATGCAGCCAAGGATATTTGCCGTATCACCAATTACCGACAGGGAAAAGGCATCAGCTTTGATGGATATAACGGACAGGATGTGCTGGTATTTGAGGAATTCAATTCCCAGATACCCATTGAAGAAATGCTAAATTATCTGGATATTTACCCGTTATCATTACCGGCAAGATATACGGACAGAACAGCCTGTTACACAAAAATCTATATCACATCCAACCTTCCTCTTCGGGAGCAGTATCAAGATGTGCAGGAATATCGCCCCGAAACATGGAAGGCTCTTCTGCGAAGGATACACCGAATTGTAGAATATCACGCAGACGGAACGACTACAGAAAGAAGGAAAAACGATGAACCGACCAGATAAAGAAGTGCTGGAGCAACGGACAATAAACCAATACCGATTTTTACGGATAAAAACAGGATTTTCTAATATACTGCATGAGAAAAAAGCAAAGATGGCAGCTGTCATTTATATCGCTCTGGTTGTGATCGGCTGGAAATTCTTGCAGACGATTTCCTTTGAAAACAGGGTTCTTGCCGATCTGACCAAACTATCCTTTCATTTCGCATATATTATTTTTGCTATCATTGGCGCAAGTATGCTTCTGGTACTCCTTGGAACACCAACAGGGGCAAGAAAAATCCATGATAATCTCTGGCGTGTTGGTTTAACAAACCATGCAGGTGAAAATCCGCTTTTAATACGGAAATACACAGAGAAAAACGAAATCATCATGGAATTTGAACCCTGTGGTATCCCTCTGAAGGAATGGCAGGATAAAAAGGAACGTATTGAAACAGCATTGAATATTCATGTCCTGAAAATTACCCACGGAAAGAACCGCAAACGGATTCTCTTACATACCGTTTCAGGGGAACAGGATCTGCCTGAAATTCTCCATTGTAAAGATGCAGAACTTAGTAAAAAAGACTTTGAATTGGTACTGGGGCAGAGTTTTGGTGGAAAGGTGAAAGTAAATTTGACTAAAGTCCCTCATATCCTGTTAGGCCGTTCTACCGGCTCCGGCAAAAGCGTTCTACTGAAACTGATCCTGATGCAGTGTGTGAAAAAAGGTGCAGAAGTCTATATTGCCGATTTCAAGGGCGGTGTCGATTTTTCTCCTGCATGGCATCTAAACTGCAAAATCATCACGGAAGAAACAGAACTTTTGGATGTTCTGACAATGATCGTGGAAGAACTGGAAAACAGAAAGGTTCTGTTTCGAGAAAGCGGATGCGCCAATCTGACCGAATATCAAAAATACTATGATGCAAAACGCTATATTTTTGCCTGTGACGAAGTTGCAGAGGTTTTGGACAAAACAGGTCTTTCCAAAGAGCAAAAGGAGCTGGTAACAAAAATCGAAAGTAAACTTTCTGTGATTGCCAGACAGGGACGTGCCTTCGGTATCCATCTGATTTTAGCAACCCAACGCCCCGATGCAAATATCCTATCAGGACAAATCAGAAACAATATTGATTACCGTGTCTGTGGACGAGCCGACAATGTGCTGTCCCAGATCATTTTAGATAATACTGCTGCTTCCGATGAAATCCCCAAAGATGCACAGGGACTTTTTCTAAATCATGAAGGCACAATATTTCGAGCATACTTATTTGATGAAGAATGGAAGTGAAATTATGAATACAGAAAAGCCTCAGGTACCCATTCATTTGAAAATGGCTCTGACCATCAAAGAAGCTGCCGAATACAGCAACATCGGCATCAACCGTATCGATGCCCTTTTACGCCAACCCAACTGCCCCTTTGTTCTGTATGTAGGAACAAAAAAACTGGTAAAAAGAAAGGAATTTGAGCAGTATATCAGCAATAAATTCACGATTTGAAGGTGGTTTCACTATTGAGAAACAGGAGCCAATGTGGTACACTATGAAGTAATGCATTGGCTCTTTTCTTGGTATAGAGAAAGGAGTTCAACAGATGGGTAAAAACTTAAAAGGCAAAGAGTGTGGTGCAGGTATCTGCCAAAGGAAAGACGGTTTATACAGTGCAAGATTTGTAAACCTACGGGGAAAACGGGTTGTAAAATGTTTCTCTTCCCTTCCTGAAGCAAGAAACTGGCTTGCAGATGCAAAATACGAGGACAAGCACGGGCTTACTCCAACCAGTTCCAACATGACTGTAGACGAATGGTACAGTTTTTGGATGGACAACCTGATCTCTGATCTTGCACCAAACACACGGCGTAATTATCGGGAACGGTATGCACGAAATGTTCAGCCTTACATC
This sequence comes from Anaerotignum sp., assembly GCA_017442465.1. Classification (GTDB taxonomy): domain Bacteria; phylum Bacillota; class Clostridia; order Lachnospirales; family Anaerotignaceae; genus Anaerotignum_A. The sequence continues at coordinate 3,547 of JAFRZQ010000294.1, forward strand.
GGACAAATTTGTATTTCTGATGTAAAGCCTATGCACTGCAAAACCATTCTGAATCGTATGAACGAAGATTACGCAGGTTCTACTATCCGCCAAACCTATATTTTCATGGGTACGATGTTCCGATCTGCTGTTATGAATGATATTATTCAAAAACACCCCATGGACGGTGTCCGATTTACAAAGCCTGTCCGTGCTGTAAATGATATCAATTACTTAACTGTAGAGGAACAACGAAAGTTTTTGAAAACCGCCAAACGATCACATAACTACGCACAATATGCACTGATTCTGGAAACCGGATTACGGACAAGCGAACTGATTGGTTTGACTTGGGATACCATCGACTGGAAGAACAAAACCCTAACAGTCAATAAAACTTTGGAATATCGGCACAGTGAAAAATACTGGCGTGCCGGACCGCCCAAAACACCACAGAGTTATCGCACCATTCCATTGACGAATCGAGCATATAGTATTCTGGAATCGGCTCGGGCTAACGCCAAAAATCGAAAAGAAGCAGAAATGCTTTCTCAGACTTTGGAGTACATAGACCGCCGTACTGGTGTAAAATCCACCTTAGTTTTGCGTGATTTGGTTTTCATCAACTGGCGAACAGGGGAACCCTCCAAAAACAGTTCTTATGATACCCACTTATACAAATTGTATGACGAAGCAGGCATCAAACGATTTTGTATGCACGCTTTACGCCACACATACGCTACTCGGGCAATCGAAAGTGGTATGCAGCCAAAGGTACTGCAAAAACTTCTCGGTCATGCCAGTATCAAAACAACCATGGACAGGTATGTTCATGTAACAGACGAATCCATGACAAAAGCTATATTACAATTTGAAACACAACAGATAGAAAATGGTACAGTAATGGTACACTAAACACCATTCTGAACCACAGAAACCATTGAAAATAAAGGAGAAGTGACAAATATGAAACTTGGTATCGAATGAAACCACCTTTTTTCATAGTTTTATATTTCTTCATAAAAGTCGATAAATCCCATCATCTCGGGATTCCTTAAAACACCAATTTTATATAAATCCATGTAAATACGCATATATTTATACCAGATTGGCGTAAAATTGGCGTAAATCAAAAGTGAAACTACCTGCAGAAAAGAGCTTGCAACATCAAATTCTCTTATCCAAAAACAATGGTCATCCCAAATGGGATGACCACTTTTTATATTAATCAAATATCATATTAAAAAGTACGAATAAGTATGAAGACATAACCGTTGAAGGTACACTCTCACAAAATCTGTCCAAAAAGGTCTAATCGACCCCCAAAAGTTAAATACTCATCTTTTAAAGGTCGATTCAATTGCCAACTGTTTTATTAATATATCCTTCTTATTCTGCAAACGCATCCAACACTAATTTAAATGCGCCATAAGCTCCGGCATCATTTCCTAATTCCGCCAACCGAATCTTTGTGGAACGGCAAGCATGAAACGCATATCTCTCGAAATATTTCATTGTTCCCATAATCAGAGGCTCCCCTGCTTTACTGACCCCTCCGCCAAGAAGGATTACTTCCGGATCAGTCACACAGCAAACATTCGCCAAAAGCAGCCCCAGATATTTATATACCTGTTCCAGAATCGCACAGGCAACAGCATCTTTCTTTTCCGCTGCCGCAAAAACATCCTTGCATTCCATATCCTTCAGGTTTCGTAACACACTGGGATCAGTATACTCTGTCAGATATCTTCTAGCAAGGCGAACAATGCCTGTCGCAGAACAATATTGCTCCGCACAGCCACACTTACCACAGCCACAAACTTCTGTTTCCCCGGGTTCCAATGTTATATGCCCAATTTCACCGCCGGCACCGTGAGTACCATTTATGATTTTTCCTTTTACTACAATACCACCGCCAATGCCTGTGCCAAGGGTAGCCATCACCATATTTTCGTAGCCTTTTGCACCGCCCTGCCAGCATTCCCCCAGAGCCGCCACATTGGCATCATTGCCTGCCTTTACTGGAAATCCTGTCAGCTTGGACAACTCTTTATGGATATCCACCTTTCTCCAGCCCAGATTGACACATTGATTCACTACGCCAAGATCATCTACCGGACCGGGTACCCCTACCCCGATGCCGATGATCTGTTCCTGACGGATATTCTTCTCTTTCAGAAATGTGTTTACAGAAGCAGCGATATCCGGAAGAATAGAACATCCTCCATTTTCCGTATTGGTTTTGATTTCCCATTTATGCAGTAATGTACCCGCCTGGTCAAAAAATGCGAGCTTAACGGTCGTGCCGCCAATATCCACGCCAAATCCATATTTCATATCTGCAGTCTCCTTTTTTCAGTACCATTTCTTCTTGCTTTATCTTTTGTTTCTTCTTATTCTATCTTTTGTATCCTCTGATTTCTTTTGCGCCTATCAACAATCTAGCATTTCCAGTGTACAGGTTTTTGCAATGGAACTACGGATGGCTGCACGCAAAGGCAGCACCGCATTGGGTGTCACAGAAATTTCATCCATACCCATAGCAAGGAATGTAGGCAGCATACTCAGATCTGCCCCCAGTTCTCCGCAGATACCGATCCAGATACCTGCTTTATGAGCTGCATCGGCAGCCATTTTCAGTGCACGCAGCACCGCAGGATGGTGAGGATCATAGAATTTCCCCAGATCATTGGCCTGACGGTCACAGGCCAGTGTGTACTGTGTCAGGTCATTGGTGCCAACGGAAAAGAAATCCACTTCCCTCGCCAGTTCCTCTGCCACAAAAATTGAAGCCGGTGTTTCCAGCATAATACCGATCTCTGTATCCTTATTAAAAGGGATACCTTCCTGTTCCAGTTCTGCCATGACCTTCTGACAGGCACGTTTGCATTCCTTCACTTCCCAGACAGATGTGATCATGGGGAACATGATAGCCACTTTACCATAGGCAGATGCACGATATAGCGCCCTCAGCTGGGGCTTAAACACCTCAGGACGATTCAGGCAGATGCGGATGGCACGAACCCCCAATGCAGGGTTTTCTTCTTTATTCATATTAAAATAATCCACCTGTTTATCTGCACCGATATCCAGTGTACGAATAATGACACGCTTGCCATTCATAGCTGCGGCAACCGTTTTATATGCCTGAAACTGTTCTTCCTCTGTAGGGT
>JAFRZQ010000295.1 GCA_017442465.1 Anaerotignum sp.
CCATCAGGCGGTCAGGCTTTCTTGCGCCATAGTTGAAACCGATGATGGGAACCATACCGTTATTCAGACCGAATACAGGCATGAAGATGAAGCTCTGCAGTTTGAAGTATACACCGAATACCGCTGCTGCTGTGGAAGTAAAGGCGATGAGGATCTTATTCATACCGAAGGTCATGATAGAACCGATGGATGCCATACAGATGGAAGGCACGCCAATGGAATAAATGGTTTTCACTGCATGGGCCTGCAGATGATATTTCTTAGGATTGATAACGATATCGTCGTTTTTCTTCTTATTGAACCAGCATGCCAGACAGGCCGCACAGACCTGACCGAATACTGTTGCAACAGCTGCACCCTTGATACCCAGTGCGGGTGCACCAAACAGACCAAAGATCAGGATAGGGTCCATGATGATATTGATGATGGCACCAAGGCCCTGGGTCAGCATGGTATAGAAGGTTCTGCCCGTTGCCTGCAGGATACGTTCAAAGCCGAACTGCAGGAAAATAGCAGTAGAGAGCAGACAGCAGATACGCAGGTAATCTGTACCCAGACGCACGATCTCAGGGTCATCGGTCTGCAGTTTGAAAAAGATCTCACTGCCGAACAAACCAAAGAGGGCAAACACGATACCGCTGATCACATACAGGATCAGGCCGTTATTGGCCATTAGATTGGCACGTTCCTTGTTCTTTTCCCCCAGAGAACGGGAGATCAGAGCATTGATACCAACGCCGGTACCGGTACCCACCGCGATCATCAGGTTCTGGGCAGGGAATGCCAGAGAAACCGCAGTCAGCGCACTTTCGCTCAGCCTTGCTACGAACATACTGTCAACGATATTATACAGTGCCTGCACCAGCATAGAGGCCATCATGGGCAGGGACATACTGATCAGAAGTTTATTGACGGGCATAACGCCCATTTTATTCTGTTCCATTTGCCGAATCCTTTCTTTTATATTAAAAATCGATTAGAAAACTGAATATCCAACAAAACAGCCTTCCATACGGAAGGCTGTTGAAGTCTTTCAAAAAATTTCTTATTTGATCTGTGCGCTGTCTTTCAGCAGTACATCGTGAGCGCCGCCTTCCACCAGAGATGTTGTGGAAATAACAGTGATCTTCGCTTTTTCCTGCAGTTCAGGAATTGTCAGAACACCACAGTTGCACATTGTGGATTTTACTTTCTTCAGGGACAGACCAACGTTGTCGCGCAGGCTGCCTGCATAGGGAACATAGGAGTCAACGCCTTCTTCAAAGGACAGTTTTGCGTCACCGCCCATGTCGTATCTCTGCCAGTTTCTTGCTCTGGAAGAACCTTCGCCCCAGTATTATTTCATGTATGTGCCATTGATGTTTACTTTTGCTGTAGGGGATTCATCAAAACGTGCGAAGTATCTGCCCAGCATGATGAAGTCAGCACCCATAGCCAGCGCCAGTGTCATATGATAGTCATATACGATACCACCGTCAGAGCAGATGGGAACGTAGATGCCTGTTTCTTTGAAGTATTCGTCTCTTGCCTGTGCCACTTCGATAACTGCGGAAGCCTGACCACGGCCGATACCTTTCTGTTCTCTTGTGATACAGATGGAGCCGCCGCCGATACCTACTTTAACGAAGTCTGCGCCGCATTCTGCCAGGAAACGGAAGCCTTCTGCGTCTACAACGTTACCAGCACCAACTTTTACGGAATCGCCGTATGTTGCTCTGATCCATTCCAGAGTATCTTTCTGCCATTCGCTGTAGCCTTCAGAGGAGTCGATGGTCATGATGTCAACACCAGCTTCTACCAGAGCGGGAACTCTTTCCTTGAAGTCTCTTGTGTTGATACCCGCGCCTACAACATAACGTTTGTCTGCATCCAGCAGTTCGTTTGCGTTTTCTTTATGGCTTGCATAGTCTTTACGGAATACCAGATATTCCAGTCTGCCTTCTGCATCAACGATGGGCAGCTGGTTGATCTTGTGATCCCAGATGATGTTGTTTGCTTCTTTCAGGGATGTGCCGGAAGGTGCTGTGATCAGATCAGCCAGAGGTGTCATGAAATCTTTTACCAGTTCATTGCCTTCCATACGGCTTACACGGTAGTCTCTGCTTGTTACCAGACCTACCAGTTTGCCCTGGGCTGTACCGTCTGTGGTAACAGCTACTGTGGAATGACCTGTTCTTGCTTTCAGAGCCAGGATATCTGCCAGTGTGCTTTCAGGGCTGATATTGGAATCGGATACCACGAAGCCGGCTTTGTAGGATTTTGCTCTTGCTACCATTGCAGCCTGGCTTTCGATGGGCTGAGAACCGTAAATGAACGCGATACCGCCTTCTTTCGCCAGAGCCACAGCCATTTTGTCATCGGATACCGCCTGCATAACTGCGGATACCAGAGGGATGTTCATTTCCAGTGCGGGTTTTTCGCCTTTTTTGAATTTCACAACGGGTGTTTTCAGACTTACATTGTCCACCATGCATTCCTTTGTGGAATAGCCGGGAACAAGCAGGAATTCACTGAAAGTTCTGGATGGTTCTGTGAAAAAAGTTGCCATTTTGATTCTCCTCCTATTAGTCGTTTTTGATTTTGCTGTATAGTATGCCAATTTAAAATTCAATTTATATTA
>JAFRZQ010000296.1 GCA_017442465.1 Anaerotignum sp.
AAATCATCCCGAGTTTGAACTGGTGCCCATCGAAAAGAAAAACGGTTTTGTTTCTGGACTGGCTCCCTTTGAAGCCTGCGCCAGACTGTATCCCCATAAACTGAAGGGGGAAGGGCATTTCCTCGCGCTGCTCAGAAAGAAGGAAAGTGATGGGGCAAAAGCCGTTTCTGCGGAGGATGGCAAATGGACAAAACAGATGGATGCCTTTGCAGATTTTGCGAAGGATGTGTTGCAGGAAATGCCCAAGGGCATTTATAAGATTTATGGCGATGGGCTGTATCTGCTGCCGGTCGGCACACCGAAACTGGATAAACTGCGTGTTCTCAGAACAGGCTGGATGCTGGGCACATTGAAAAAAGATCGCTTCGAACCTTCTCAGGCATTTGCTATGGGTCTGAAGAAAGAAGAAGTGAAAAACGTTGTGGATTTCCCTCTGGAGGATGACAGAGTTATCCGTTATCTGAAAGGCGAGACGGTAGAAGGCGAAGGCAAAGACGGCTGGATATTGGTTTGCGTGGACGGCTTTCCCCTTGGTTGGGCGAAAATGCAGAAGGGCAGACTGAAAAATAAATATGCGGTCAGCTGGAAATGGGAATGATTATATATGGAAAACGCTTCGTTTTCCATGCCTTTCCGCGACAGATAGAATTCCATCCTTGTGGACATTTGTTTTTCTGTTGTTGACAATATCTGAATTATCTGTAAAATAGAACTATCGTGATAATCGCAAAAACGAAGTTTTTGCCAATCGGGGTCAAGGGGAATGATTCCCCTTGCGGAGTGTGAGGCAGAGCCTCACGGAAGGAGTGGAAGAAAAATGGCATTGAAATATATCGGTACAAGAGATAAAGACATCACAGCAACAGCTTCTCAGGCGATCCTGCGCGGCATTTGCCCCGACGGTGGTCTGTATATCCCTGAGGAAATCCCTCAGATGGATAAATCTCTGGAAGAACTGGGAAAGCTGACCTATCAGGAGCTGGCCTATGAAGTGCTTTCAAAATATCTGGACTTCACAGAAGACGAACTGAAAGCCTGCATCAACGGTGCATACGACGAAAAATTCGATACGCCCGAAATCGTTCCCGTGGTGAAAAAAGGCGACGCTCTGTTCCTGGAACTGTTCCATGGCAGAACACTGGCCTTCAAGGATATGGCCCTGTCCATCCTGCCTTATCTGATGAAAACATCCGCGAAGAAAAACGGTCTGGATAAGGAAATCGTTATCCTGACAGCAACCAGCGGCGATACCGGCAAAGCGGCACTGGAAGGCTTCGCTGGCGTAGAAGGCACAAGAATCATGGTGTTCTTCCCTGAAGACGGCGTCAGCCCTGTGCAGAAACTGCAGATGAATACACAGGAAGGCGCAAATACCTGCGTTGTTGGCATCAAAGGCAACTTTGATGATGCGCAGTCCGCAGTAAAGAGTATTTTCACAGACAAAGCACTGGAACAGGAACTGGACGAAAAAGGTTTCCAGTTCTCTTCTGCAAACTCCATCAATATCGGCAGACTGGTGCCCCAGATCGTTTATTATTTCTGGGCATATCTGAATGCAGTGAAGCTGGGTGAGATCAAAGTGGGCGAGGAACTGAACTTCACCGTGCCCACAGGTAACTTCGGTGACATTTTGGCTGGCTGGTACGCAATGAAAATGGGTCTGCCCGTAGGTCATTTTGTATGTGCTTCCAATGATAATAAAGTCCTGTACGATTTCTTCCGTACAGGGGAATATAACAGAAACAGAGAATTCCATGTGACAGTTTCTCCTT
>JAFRZQ010000297.1 GCA_017442465.1 Anaerotignum sp.
CAGGCGCACCACGATAATGGCAAAGAGGACGATGATGCCGCAGAGCATGACAAATATTCTGTTTTTACAAAGATCTAAAAAATGATCGAGCAGTCGTCTCATCGGTTCCTCCTAAGGAAATAATTAGCGGAAGGGTTCGGGAAACAAAGGGTTTCCTGAATGGAATCCGCAGACGGAATTGACTTCCGTCGAGGAGAACAGGGCGTTTCGAGTTTGCGATGGAACGCATCTGTTTTTCATCTGTCATAACACAAAAAAGCTTGAAGACACGAAGTGTCTGAGATTTTTTGTGAAATCAAAACAGACGGTATTTGTATTTTTCTTTCAGTTCCAGCCATTCGTTGACAGCAAAGAGCAGACGATAGACAGGAATGGTAACGATCGCCATATAAACGATCTCAGGCAGAAGGATGCTCACGAGAAAATGCAGAAGATTGCCTTCCCCGCGGAACAGAAAGCCTGTGGTATAAAGGACTGCCTGATACAGCACCGTGGAAATGGCGCAGAAAATAACAGGCAGGAGATAGTTTTCACGGTAAAAGTTTTTCTGGCTGCGGCCAAACAGAAGGCCGATGGCCAGATACAGCACGGTATAAAAACCGAGCATTGTGCTGAAGAAAATATCCATCAGCAGTCCCGTACAGCCTCCTACGACAGCCCCTTCCTTACTGCCGCGGAGCAGGGCATAGGAAGTGACGATAATCAGAGCCGTATTGGGGAAGATGCCCTGGATCGCCAGAAGGGGGAACAGGGTCGTCTGCAGGATAAAATTGACGAAGATGATCAGTGCGGTAACGGGTATCCTCATTCAGAATCCCCCGCTTCCTGATCGGCTTCTGTGGGTTCCGGTGCTTCTGCAGGTGCTTCTGTATCATTTTCGGCTGCAGCGGCAGGAACCGTACTGTTTTTATCGATGACCAGAATGGTATCCAGATGTTTCAGATCCACATAAGGCTGAATGATTGCATATTTGGTCAGGCCGTTGGTGTCTGTTTCCAGTTCCAGCACTTTGCCGATGGCAAGGCCGGCGGGATAAATATCGGACAGATGGGAAGTGACGATCTCATCGCCCACCAGGATCTCCGCGCTGCCGTCGATATATTCCATCATACACAGACCGTCATCTGCCAGGACATAGTTGCCTTTAACGACCCCCAGGTCGCCGGTACGCACGCTCATGGCGGGCACGGAGGAACGGCTGTCCAGGATAGACTGGGCTTTGGAGAAGGTCAGCCCGCTTTCCAGCACACGGCCTACCAGACCTTCCGGAGCGATCAGTACCATATTGGCACTGATATCTGCGTTTGTCCCTTTATCGATGGTGAATCCGTCGTACCATACGCCGGGATCTTTGGCGATGATATTGGCACCAACGCTTTCGTAGTCGGGATATCTCTGAGCGATCTTTAAGAGAGCGGAAAGTTTTGCATTCTCTTCTTCATACATGGCCAGACGTCTGTTTTCTTCCAGCAATTCTGCGATCTGATTTTTCAGTTCTGCGTTTTCTTCCTTCAGTTCGGTTTTGTTGCGGGCGGAAGTCATGGTTTCGTCTACCCAGCTGCTGATCCCGGTCGTCAGATCCTGGAAAGGAGTGACAACAACACCGATGGCACTTTCCAGCAGTGTGGCGTTCAGCTGTTTCCCGCTGGCAAGGACAGTGATCAGCACCAGAAGCAAAGCGAATATACGCACGATATGCTTTTTATATTTTACAAAAAACTGCTGCAAAATAGAGAACTCCTTTCAGGGGTCTTAGTATCAGAACAGTGCCTTTCTGGGAGAGATCAGCACGTTTTTCAGTCTGTCGATTTCTTCCAGAACCATACCTGTGCCAAGAACGACACAGTTCAGGGGTTCCGGTGCAATATTTACGGGCATGCCTGTTTCAGCAGTGATCAGTTTATCCAGACCGCGCAGGTGTGCACCGCCGCCTGTCAGGGTGATACCAAATTCCATGATATCTGCCGCCAGTTCAGGGGGAGTTGCTTCCAGGGTCTGTTTGATGCTGTCGATGATGGCACCAACAGGTTCGGACAGGGCATCACGCACATGGATGGAGTTGATCTCTACGGTTTTGGGCAGACCACTGATCAGGTCACGGCCGCGGATCTCCATGCGTTCTTCTCTTTCCAGAGGGAATGCAGAGCCGATGGTGATCTTGATTTCTTCCGCAGTACGGTCACCGATGGCCAGATTGAATTCTTTTCTGATGTAGGAAATGATGGCATTATCCAGTGCGTCACCGGCGATACGCAG
>JAFRZQ010000298.1 GCA_017442465.1 Anaerotignum sp.
CCTTAGGCAGTTCCAGCGCTTCTGTTACATTTTTCCGCAGTCCCATATGACCACCTCAGAACCATTTGTTCAGTCTATGCCTTCCGGGAATGTCCTATCACATCAAAAAAGACACCCATTTTCATGAGTGTCTTTGACTTCATATTAACTAAGGAGTGCACGGTCGGAAGCAAATTCCTTGCCGCTGGCGATGGTAAACTGCTTCAACAGATCTTCCACTGTCAGGTTTTTCTTTTCTTCCCCTTTGATATCCAGAATGATCTTGCCGTCCCACATCATGATGAGTCTGTTGCCATGGGCAATGGCATCCTTCATGTTGTGTGTTACCATCAGGGCTGTCAGTTTATTTTCCGCAATAATCTTATCGGAAATTTCCAGAACCTTTGCCGCTGTTTTGGGGTCGAGGGCCGCTGTATGTTCATCCAACAGCAGCAGCTTTGGCTTCTTTAATGTCGCCATCAGAAGGGTCAGCGCCTGTCTCTGGCCGCCGGAAAGGAGACCAACCTTCGCACGCAGTCTTGTTTCCAGACCCAGATCCAGCATTTTCAACAGTGCCACATATTCTTCTCTTTCTTTTCTGGTGATGCCCCATTTGAAAGAACGGGTTTTACCGCGGCGTTTTGCAATGGCCAGATTTTCTTCGATCTCCATATCTGCCGCTGTGCCGTTCATGGGATCCTGGAACACACGCCCCAGATATGCCGCTCTTTTATGCTCAGGCAGGTGTGTCACATCCACACCGTCAATGATGACCTGACCTTCATCAATGGGCCATGCCCCTGCAATGGCATTCAGCATGGTGGATTTACCGGCACCGTTACCGCCGATGATGGTTACAAAATCGCCGTCTTCCAAGGTCAGATCGATGCCGTTCAATGCTCTTTTTTCATTGGGAGAACCGGGATTGAATGTTTTATAGATTCCTTTTAATTCAAGCATTCTTGCCGCCTCCTCTCTTTACATGGCTGGCATTGTACTTTCCTTTTAAGTAAGGCACTGCCAGGAATGCCGCTACGATCAGTGCACTGATCAGTTTCATATCTGTTGTTTCCAGACCCAGCCACAGTACCACTGCGATAACGCAGAAATACATGATGGCGCCGAATACAACTGCCGCCATTCGCAGCATATAGTTGAAGTGTACCAGTCTGCCCAATACCACTTCACCGATGATAACCGCCGCCAGACCGATAACGATGGCGCCTCGGCCCATATTTACGTCGGCGTTGCCCTGATACTGGGCATACAGACCGCCAGCCAGCGCAACCACACCATTGGAGATCATCAGACCAATGATCTTCATATGGTCTGTATTCGTGCCCTGGGCACGGGCCATGATCTCATTACAGCCAGTCGCACGGAACACACGACCGATTTCTGTACCGTAGAAGCAATACAGCAGCACGATCAGTACCGCACAGAAGATCACGCCCACCAGGATCGCATTGGGGATATCTCTCAAGCTCAGGATCAGATCGTAATTATCCACACTGATGGCCTGATTGGATTTGCCCATGATACGCATATTTACAGAATACAGTCCCAGCTGTGTCAGAATACCCGCAAGGATGCCGGGAATACCGAAAGCAACATGGAAAACACCTGTTGCCAGACCGGCCAGCATACCTGCAATGGTTGCACCGATCAGTGCCACATATACATTCTGACCGGAAAGCATCAGCATAACTGCTGTTGCACCGCCGGTGGCAATGGAACCATCTACCGTCAGGTCTGCAAAATCCAGTACTTTATAGGTCATGTATACGCCGATCGCCATGATGCCCCAGATCAGCCCCTGGGCAACAGAGCCGGGCAATGCATTGAGTAATGACATAATGTTCATAAGAATTTCCTCCTGTATCTCTTATGTATTGTGTCCCATATTTTTACAGGAACAGCCTTTCTGATTATACCCCTTTCATGCACTGGTTGCAAGCACGGCAATTTTATCAGCAGCAGTTTCAAAAAAATAACGGAGCATTGTGCTCCGTTATTCCATCACCTTCGTATTCACTTTATCTTTTAACAGAATGGTTATAAAGGAGCTCATACATCTATGTTTATTTTTTATTCACCGATGGCTACCATGCCTTCGGGGATCGCAATATTCAGTGTTTCTGCGATTTCCGCATTATATTTTTCTGTGATGCCTTCAGAAACGTATTCAATGGGCATTTCCGCAGGATCTGCACCATTTACCAGGATCTCATAAGCCATTTCTGCTGCTTTTGCACCCAGATCATAGTAGCTGATAGACAGTGTTGCCACACCGCAGCCTGCGCAGATACCTTCTTCGCCGGCGATTACGGGAACGCCTGCAGGAACCGCTACGTTTTTGATGATTTCCGTATTGTTTGCCATGGTGTTATCTGTAGGAACATACAGCACGTCGCATTCAGAAACTGCCTTTGTTACAACTGCCTGTACTTCATTGGAATCCGCTGCTGTGTATTCTGCCCACGCTACGCCGGCTTTGTCCAGTTCAGCCTGTGCCAGCTGAGACTGATAGATGGAGTTCGGTTCTGCGGAACAGTACAGGATACCAACTTTCTGCACATCAGGGATCAGTTCCATCAGCATTGTGATCTGTTCATCGATGGGAGCCAGGTCAGATGCACCGGTTACATTTCTGCCGGGTGCTTCGTTGGAATCAACCACGCCTGCTGTCACATAGTCTGTTACAGATGTACCAACGATAGGAATATCTGCTGTTGCTGCAGATGCGGACTGCAGTGCTGTTGTTGCATTTGCCATGATCAGATCCACACCGTCAGAAACAAATTTTGTTGCGATGGTGGTGCAGTTGGTCTGTTCGCCCTGGGCATTCTGATAATCAAAGGCTACATTGCCATCCATCAGTTCTGTCAGTTTTTCCTGGAAGCCCTGTGTCGCTGCATCCAGTGCAGGATGTTCCAGCTGCTGCACGATGCCAACTGTATATTCAGCGGCTGTATCACCGGAATCGCCGGAGCCGCCGCAGCCTGTCATTGCCATTGATACTACCATCATTGTTGCGATCGCTTTCATCCATTTCTTCATAAAGAACATCTCCTTTTTCTTATGTATCATTTGCTTTAGCACTGTGACGCATATACGCGTGTATGTACTAAAGCTATTATAGCACTCCCCCTTCTTTTGTCAATAGATTGTATTAAAATAGATACAAAGTTTTTTCATAAGAAAAGCGGAGCCGCAATAGCTCCGCTTTCTGTGATATCTGCAGCATTTCCGTTGCTTTTCTTCTATATGAAATGATAGTCTTATTCAACCGCTGTCATGCCTTCGGGAACAGTTACGCCCAGAGATTCAGCGATTGCGGGGTTATATTTGGGAGTGATACCTTCGGATACGAATGCGATAGGCATTTCAGCGGGATCTGCACCGTTTACCAGGATTTCATAAGCCATTTCGCCGGCTTTTACGCCCAGGTCATAATAGCTGATGGACAGTGTGGACAGAGCGCCTTCCAGACACATCTGTTCTGCACCTGCGAAGGAAACAACACCTGCGGGAACAGTTACGTTCTTCACGATTTCCATATTGTTTGCCAGTGTATTGTCTGTAGGGATATAAACAGCGCCGCATTCAGAAACTGCATTTGTCAGAACTGCCTGAATTTCATTGGAGTCTGCCACTGTGTATACGCCGTAGTCTCTGCCCAGAGATGTCAGATATTTTTCTGCCAGCTCAGCCTGGTAGATGGAATTGGGTTCCGCGGAGCAGTAAACGATGGCTACTTTTGTATCGTCTTCACAGAACTGCAGCAGTACATCGATCTGTGCATCAATGGAGGACAGGTCAGAAACGCCTGTTACATTTCTACCGGGTGCTTCGTTGGAATCAACCACACCTGCTGTCACATAGTCTGTTACGGAAGTACCTACAATGGGGATATCTGCTGTTGCTGCATATGCAGACTGCAGTGCTGTTGTTGCGTTTGCCATGATCAGGTCACAACCATCAGAAACAAATTTTGTTGCGATGGTTGTACAGTTTGTCTGTTCACCCTGTGCATTCTGATAATCAAAGGCTACATCTTCGCCCAAAAGTTCTGTCAGTTTATCCTGGAAGCCCTGTGTTGCCGCATCCAGTGCCGCATGTTCCATCTGCTGGATGATCCCTACGCGATACGCCGCATCGCCGCCGGATGTATCTTCGGAGCCGCCGCCGCAGCCTGTCATTACCATTGCTGCTGTCATCATCAGTGCTGTCAGTTTCATCATTTTCTTCATAAATAACATCTCCTTATCTTTCATCTAATTCTTAGATGTTTGCTATCGATGTATTGAATTATAGCACCCTGATTTTCAATGTCAACACTAAATCGAATATTTCGATGCAATAGATTTAATTTTCTGTTTAATCGATTTATAGGACATTTGAAAGCAAAATTTTACAGGAATGTCCCACAAAAAGCCCCATCCCTTTTACAAAAAAAGAAGACCACAGGAAAACCTGTGGTCTGTGAATTTTTGATCATTACTTGCCTGTGAGCAGTTTTTTCACAAGGGCACCAACAACTTTCATGTCAGCACGGCCTTTTACCTTGGGATTTACAATGCCCATAACTTTGCCCATTTCCTTAACGGAAGCGGCACCTGTTTCTGCGATCGCTTCTTCAACGATCTTTGCGATTTCATCTTCGCTCAGCTGTTCAGGAAGGTAACTTAACAAAATTTCGATCTCTTTATTGAGTTTTTCGATCAGATCTTCTCTGCCGCTCTTGATATAGTCGGGCAAGGAATCACGTCTGCTTTTCAGCTGTTTGGAAATGATATCCAGAACGCCTTCATCATCCAGTTCCACTTTGTTATCCTTTTCATACTGCAGGATACCGGAACGGATCAGCTGAACTGTGTCCTTTTTCAGAGTATCTTTCTCTTTCATTGCAGTCTTCAGATCTGCAAAGAGCTGTTCTTTTAATGACATATAATCATCCCTTTTCGCTCTAGAATAAACATGAAAGCAATTCGTAAAGCTCCGCTTTACTCATCACATTAGGTTTTCAAATGTCTGTGCAAATGTGCAGGCAAGCCTGCCCTTTGCTCAGCCACATGAAAACGCTTTCATACGATTATCTGAATTTACGTTTTCTAGCAGCTTCGGATTTCTTTTTGCGTTTTACGCTGGGTTTGTCATAATGTTCTCTTTTGCGAACTTCGCCCATGATGCCATCTCTAGCACATGTTCTTTTGAAACGACGCAGTGCGCTGTCCAAGGATTCATTTTCTTTAACTTTTACCTCTGACATATTATTTCCCTCCCTCCCAGTGCGAGATTCGTTGGTGATAAAATCGGGTGTGGTCACCTTTTTTTACCACACATTTAAGAATTATACACAAAAACCCCGCAGGCGTCAATAAGAAACATCGGATTTTCTGGAGAAAAATCGTACCAGAGGTGCGAAAAACCTAAAATTATTCCTCAACCGCTGTATCCTTCACTTCTTCTTTGACTTCTGTCTTCTTTGCAGGCGTTTTTTTTGTCTTTGCCGACGCCTTTTTTGCCTTCGCAGGAGCTTTTTCTTCTTTTGCTGGTTCCGCTTCTTCTTTTACAGCTTCTTTTTTAGGTGCTGCTTTTTTCTTTGCGGGAGCCTTCTTTGCTGCTGCTTTTTCTTCCTTCACAGCCTCATCCTTTACAGCCGCTTTTTTAGGCGCTGCTTTCTTTTTAGGAACTGCCTTTTTGGGTGGGTCCAGCTGTTCCAGGATCACCATACCCAGAGGAGGTACATCCAGCGTTACGCTGTAAGGACAGCGGTTGGCAGGATGGTCGTTGCTCTTCAGGGGTTCTGTATTGATGATGCCGCTGCCGCCGAAGCGTTCGTCATCGGAGTTCAGGATTTCCTTATAAGTACCCATATGAGGTACACCCAGATGCATACCATGGTGAACCACAGGAGTAAAGTTGCAGACGAAGATCAGTTCTTTGCCTTTGCTGTCGCGGCGGATGAAGGATACAACGGAGCTGTCCGCATCGTCACATTCGATCCATTCGAAGCCGTTAGGATCGGAATCCAGTTCCCAGAATGCACTTTCCTTCTGATACAGATGATTCAGTTCCTTCATATAAGCCTGCAGGTTCTTATGGTCATCATACTGCAGCAGATGCCAGTCCAGAGAACGAGCTTCGCTCCATTCGTTATACTGACCGAATTCGCCGCCCATGAACAGCAGCTTCTTGCCGGGGTGACCATACATGAAACCATAACTTACACGCAGGTTCGCAAAGCTCTGCCAAGGGTCACCGGGCATTTTGCCTACCATGGAGCTCTTTGTATGAACAACCTCGTCATGAGACAGTACCAGTACATAGTTTTCGGAATACTGATATGCCATACCGAAGGTCAGTTTATTATGATGATATTTTCTGTAAACAGGGTCTTTCTTGATATAGAACAGGAAGTCGTTCATCCAGCCCATGTTCCATTTCAGTGTAAAGCCCAGACCGCCTTCTTCGGGCTTCTTAGTCACACCTTCCCACGCAGTAGAGTCTTCCGCGATGACCATAGCACCGGGTTCTCTCTGGGCGATGATGGAGTTCATGTGTTTCAGGAATTCGATGGCTTCCAGATTTTCGTTGCCGCCGTATTTATTGGGGATCCACTGGCCTTCATCTCTGCAGAAGTCCAGATGCAGGAGAGATGCCACCGCGTCTACACGCAGACCGTCGATGTGGTATTCCTTCAGCCAGAACAGGGCATTTGCCAAGAGGAAGTTTCCAACTTCCTTTCTGCCGTAGTTGAAGATGTATGTGCCCCACTGTACATGTTCGCCCAGACGAGGGTCCTCGTGTTCATACAGTGCTGTGCCGTCAAAACG
>JAFRZQ010000036.1 GCA_017442465.1 Anaerotignum sp.
CCATTGAGGATGGCGCAGTCTTTGATGTTTTCCTTTTGGATGTTTACATCGGAGAGGTTCTGGGAACAGCTCTGGCAAAAGATATCCGCAGAAAAGGGATCGAAAGCCCGATCATTTTTCTGACTACTTCTGTAGAGCATGCGCCGGAAGGATTTGAGGTTTCAGCCCTCCGTTATCTGATCAAACCCATTGACAGAGAAAAATTTTTTGAAGCACTTTCTGCAGCGGAAAAACAGTCAGAACGAATGCAGGAACGGTTTGTTCTTTTGAAAACAGCAGACAGTGTTGAAAGAGTCAATATCAGTCATATTTACTACACGGAAGCCCATTCCCATTATCAGTATATTACGCTGGAGGGAAAGGAACAGGTGAAAGTGCGGATGACCGTTACGGAACTGTTCGATCTGCTGGAAGGCTTTGGCGGATTTGTTCGGGTAGGCAGTGCGTATATCGTGAATTTGCGAAAAGTGAAAAATATGACGAAAACAGAAATCAATCTGTATCATGATCTGAGCATACCAATCCCCCGTGGGAAAAGTGCTTCGCTCCGTCAGGAATTCTGGTCATTCCAATGGGCAGGAGAGGAGGAACGCGTATGACAAATCTGATATTGATTTTGGAATTCATAACCGTTCTGGCAGCCCACGTTGCGGTAGGGATGTTATCAGTTCCTCTCAAATACAGCAAGCAGAAGATACTTTTGATCTGGAGTATATGGGTGGGACTTCAGGCATGTGTACTTTTTGTTACAGAGAATGTATCGATGCATGAGCCAATGCGGGTTTTGATGGGGTTCGTGACTACATATGTGGGACAGTATGCTATCTTTTTTGCCACAACGAGAGGCAGCTTTGGACAGAGACTGTTTATCATACTGACCTATTCCAATTTTTTCTGCATTTACATGGGCATCATTACACCTCTATTGGGCAGTATGCCGCCCCAGTATGCACTCTTTGGTTCGCTTCTTCGTTTTGTGCTGCTGTTCAGTATCGTTTATTTCTTCCTGAAACAGGTTTGCCGCCTCTGTCGGGAGGCTGCGCCAAATCTGTCAAAGGAATGGCGTGGATTGATTCTGGTAGATATCATTTTCCTGCTGGCGATCATCGCTTCTTCCGTATATCCAAATCGTCTGCAAAGTTTGCAGGAGGATGCACTCCTGCCCTATCTGCTGTTGTCTGCGGCAATTATCAGTGTATACCCCATCGTTTTTTCTAACATCAGAAATGTATCGGAAAATGCAATGAAAAAAGGGGTGGAACAGCAGAATAAACTGCTGCTTGCCCAGATAGAAAATGAAAACCTGCGTGTTGCCATGGCAAACAGAGCCCGCCATGACATCCGACATCATAATCTGGTTCTGATGGGCTTTGTGAAGCAGGACGATATGGAAAGTATCCGCCAGTATCTGGATCATCTGGTTGCCGATGATATGGAGACGGCAGAAAAACGATACTGCAGAAATGCGACAGTGCATACAGTGCTTTCTGTCTATGGCAAGAAAGCGGAACAGCAGAGTATTTCTCTTCAGATTTCTGCTGCGGCA
>JAFRZQ010000299.1 GCA_017442465.1 Anaerotignum sp.
ACCCGTCGCGCCCGTTGCCCCGGGATTCCCCTGAGGCCCGAAAGGCCCTGTTACACCTGTTGCACCAGTGGGTCCGGTAGGACCGGGGAATCCCATATAGCCTCTGGGGCCCATGGGGCCGGTGGCTCCAGTTGCCCCGGTAGCTCCTGTGGCACCTGTGGCGCCGGTCAGTACGCAACAGCGTGTCCAACAGCAGTTTGGATCATTCTGTCTGTTATAGTCACGATCGGGATAGCCGTAAGGATACTGATTCATAAAGATACCTCCTGTTAGATAGATTGAAACAGGCCTGTTTCTTCTTTCATAGTATGTTTTTTGTGATTTTTTGTGCAGGAAATCGGGGGAGAATGCTTGACATGCGGGTTTCATTTCCCTATACTTTCCACAGAAAAGCAAATCGGGAAAGGAGGCGCGAAATGAACCATTTACCCAGAATCGGCATGCGTATGATCAAAACATCTCTGGCAGTCTGCATCTGCTTTATGATCTATTTCCTGCGGGGAGAAGAAGGGGTACCCGTTTTTTCCACCATCGCAGCGATCATCTGTATGCAGCCCCAGGTGGAAAACAGCCGTCAGGCGGCTTTTAACCGTATTGTCGGTACGCTGGTCGGTGCAGCTTTTGCAGTTGCTATTGTATATCTGGTGCGGGAAATTCCATGGCAGTACCGATTTTTTCGTTATGTGGTCATCTCCTTTACCGTTATCCCTGTGATGTATATGACGGTTCTGCTCAGAAAGACCGGAGCGACGGCGCTCTCTGCCATCGTGCTTCTGAGTATCTGCCTTTCCAACCATGGGCAGCCGCCTATTATTGATGCAGTAAACCGATCCTTTGAGACCATCGTGGGCATTCTGGTTTCTCTGGCTGTCAACAGTCTGCATCTGCCCAGAAAAAAAGCAAAGGACTTTCTGTTTGTAACGGGCTTTGACGGGGCATTATATGATGAGAAAAATGGCATTACGCCCTATGTTTCCTTTGAATTGGGACAGATGCTGCAGGCGGGTCTTCCTTTTACCATTGCAACGGAAAGAACACCGGCTTCTCTGGTGTCTGATCTGAAGGGGGTGGAACTGAAGTTGCCTGTGATCGCCATGGATGGGGCCGTGTTGTATGATGTGAAGGATAAGCGTTATCTTGCCACCAATGGGCTTGACAGGGAAGTGGCAGACAGGATCTGTGCCCATGCAGATAAAAAAGGCTATCATTATTTCAGAAATGTGATCTGGCAGAATGTTCTGCTGATCTATTATAACGACTTCAAGGATTTCAAGAGTGAAGCAGAAAAGCAGACCTATCTTTCCAACCGTCGTTCTCCTTATCGAAATTATGTAAATGGGGAAGTGCCGGAGGATGGTATTGTGGTATATATCCTGCTGGTATTAAAAGATAAGGAAGCGGATGAACTGGAAAGGGAACTGCGGGAAATGGACGAAACGCAGGAACTGCATTTTCTCAGGGATAAATCGGAAACTCCCGAGGAATACTGTCATCTGAAGATCTATCATAAAAATGCGACGAAGGAATATATGCTCCAGAGACTGATGGAGTCTATTCCTCAGAAAAAATATGTGGCGTTCGGCAGCAACAGGAACGATCTTTCCATGCTGGCAGCGGCGGATCTGTCCTATGCAACGGCGGATGCCATTCCTGAGGCGGTGGCGGCTGCGGATAAGCAGTTGAAAAGCTATGGAGGAGATGGCATCGTCAGAAAGATCCTGCATCTGTATGAACGTCTGCCCTGGCAGAACCTGCCGAAGGAACTGAGAGAATCAGAAAAACGAGAGGGATAAAAACATGGATGAACTGCATGTGTTTTCCAGAGCGGAGCTGCTTTTGGGAAAGGATAAACTGGAAAAACTGAAAAATGCCCGGGTGGCTGTTTTCGGCATTGGCGGTGTGGGGTCCTTTGCGGCAGAGGCCATTGCAAGGGGCGGTGTGGGCCACATTGCCATCATTGATGGGGATGTGGTCAGCATGACCAATATCAACCGTCAGCTGATCGCCCTGCATTCTACTGTGGGAAGAGAGAAAACGGCCGTTATGGCAGAACGTATCCACGATATCTGCCCGGAAACGGAAGTGGCAGAATATCCTGTGAATTATACAGCGGAAAACAGAGATCTCATTAATTTTGCATCATATGACTATATTGTGGATGCCATTGATATGGTGACTTCCAAACTGCTGCTGATCGAAGAAGCCAAAAAAGCCGGAACAGAAGTGATCAGCTGCATGGGAACAGGTAATAAATTTGATCCCACCCGGTTTGAAGTGGCGGATATCTCCAAGACCAGCGTATGTCCTTTGGCAAAGGTGATGCGAAAGGAACTGAAAGACCGCGGCATCAAAGGGGTAAAGGTGGTCTATTCCAAAGAAATTCCCATAAAGCCTGCAGATTCCGATGAAACGGCAAGACGCCAGACCCCCGGCAGCCTTTCCTTCGTGCCCCCGGTGGCAGGAATGATCCTGGCAGGAGAGGTCATTAAATACATTGCGGATATCAAAGAATAAACAAAATGCTCCTCTGAAACAGGGGCATTTTTTATGTGCCAGTGGTGAGATTTTCCATAATTCTTACAGAATTCTTAGAATTTTCTGAAGAAAAAGGGAACCTACTTGCCAAGAATGGGGATTTTGGATACAATCGAGATAACAAAAAGTGGTGTTCTGTTGCCTTTTTGGCTTCGGCACAAAGGGCACAAAGGAGGAATCCCTATGAAAAGAAGGACCAAAGGCCTGCTGATGGGAACGGTGCTTGCGGCTGTATTGACTGGCTGCGGCAGCGGTGCCCCTGATGCAGTGGAAAATAAACTGGAAAAGTCTGCAGAGGAATATGTGCAGGCGGCCCATGAAATGCTGGAAGAAGCGGACAGTTTTTCCGCAACCTTTGTGGGGCAGGTGCAGATGCAAGGTTTCGGCAGCACAGAGACTGCAGGCACGGTGACAGCGGTGAAAGAGCCTTTGTTCATGCATGTGGATACGGTCGTTGCTTTTGATGATCTGGAACAGGCATATGTGACATATCTGGAAGAAACAGAGGACGCGGTCAATCAGTATATGTGTTATGACGGCGAATGGACAGAAATGACCATGACGAAGGATGCGGCACTGATGGGCACCCAGATCTATCATACACTGTATAACATGGAAACGATCTTAGCTGCGGCGGAAGACTGGACTGCGGAAAAGGTGGACGGCGATATCGTGCTGTCGGGCAGTATCCCTGAAGAAAGGTTCTATGATGTGGAATCCTATACCAGATGGTTCCAGATGGTGGGGATGAGCGGCCTTTCTGAAGTGTATTATGCCGGCGTTGGGGATGTGCAGGTAGAAGTCTTCTTAGACAGCAAGGGAACCCCCATTGGTTATGCTGTGGAACTGGCAGATGCCCTGGAGACCCTGACCAATAATGTACTGACAGAACTGGGCAGCGGTAAGCTGGAAAACCCTGTGGAAGTGGAAATGTACAGGATCGCTTCTGAACTGACGCAGCTGGATGGCGTGGAAGCAGGGGAAGTTCCTGCAGAAGCAAAGAATGATGCCATCAATTATGAAAAGGAAATTTCCATGCTGGAAAATGAATAAAATTGTGCAAGTTGAACCTGTTTTGGATATCCAAGGCAGGTTTTTTCTTTGAAATGACGGGGGTTTGGGGCTTTTCCTTTCTACATACGTTATGTTATAATTTAATTTAGTGCGTCTGACGTAATGTATTAGAAAAAATGAGAGAAAAAAGGAGAGAAAACTATGATCGCTGCACAGGGTGTCAGCCTCCAGTATGGTGGCAGAGTACTTTTCAACGATGTGAATATCAACTTTACAAAGGGCAACTGCTATGGCCTGATCGGTGCCAACGGCGCCGGTAAATCCACATTCCTGAAAATTCTGGCAGGGGAAATGGAACCCAATAAAGGCTCTGTTTTCATCACTCCCGGTGAAAGAATGGCAGTTCTGAAACAGGACCACTTCCTGTTCGATGAATTTGAAGTGGTAGAATGCGTACTGTATGGTCACAAAAGACTGTACGACATCAGAAAAGAAAAAGATGCGCTTTACATGAAGGAAGACTTCACAGACGAAGATGGCATCAAGGCTGCGGAACTGGAAGGTGAATTTGCGGAGCTGGACGGCTGGGCAGCAGAATCCAATGCGGAAATGCTGCTGAACGGTCTGGGTGTGACAAATGAATTCCACTATATGAAAATGAAGGAACTGACAGGTGGTCAGAAGGTGAAGGTACTGCTGGCACAGGCGCTGTTCGGCAATCCCGATATTCTGCTGCTGGACGAACCTACCAACCATCTGGATATCCATGCTATCAAATGGCTGGAAGAATTCCTGATGAACTTCGAAAATACAGTTATCGTTGTTTCCCATGACCGTCACTTCCTGAATAAGGTCTGCACAAATATCGCAGATATCGATTACGGTAAAATCACTATGTTCGTAGGTAACTACGATTTCTGGTACAACTATACACAGATGACACAGCGTCAGCTGAAAGATCAGAATAAACGCGTGGAACAGAAGATCAAGGAACTGCAGGACTTCATCCAGCGTTTCTCTGCCAACGCGTCCAAAGCAAAACAGGCCACATCCAGAAAGAAACTGCTGGATAACCTGCAGATGGATACCATCAAACCCTCCAGCCGCCGCTACCCCTTCTGTGACTTCAAACAGGACAGAGAAGTTGGTAATGATGTACTGCTGGTAGACGGTATTTCTAAAACCATCGACGGCAAAAAGGTTCTGAACAATGTAAGCTTTATGATCCGTCCCAAAGAAAAGGTTGCTTTCGTTGGTAAGGATGAAATCGCAAGAACAACACTGTTCCAGATCCTGATGGGAGAAATGGAACCCGATGAAGGTACATTCAAATGGGGTGTGACTACAAAAACAGCCTACTTCCCCAAAGATAATACAGAATACTTTGATGGCTGCACAGACAGCCTGATCGAATGGCTGCGTCCTTACGCAAAAGAAGGCGAACAGTATGATTCTGATATCCGCGGCTGGCTGGGCAGAATGCTGTTCAGCGGCGAAGAAGCCCTGAAATCCGCAAACGTACTGTCCGGTGGCGAAAAGGTAAGATGTATGCTGTGTAAGATGATGATGAGCGGTGCCAACGTTATGATCCTGGATGAACCTACCAACCACCTGGATCTGGAATCCATCACAGCAGTCAATGAAGGTCTGACAAACTTCAAAGGCACACTGCTCTTTGACTCCCACGACCACCAGTTCGTACAGACCATTGCAGA
>JAFRZQ010000300.1 GCA_017442465.1 Anaerotignum sp.
GAACTCTTGCAGAGCGGACATGGCAGGCCCCTTGCCCCGGACAAGACAGCAACCTTAAAACTGTATGAAGAACGTCTGCCCCTTTACACAGCGGCAGCAGAAGCCATTGCGGAAAACAACGGCACTGCCGAGGAAGGTTTGGAGGCCCTCCTCATGGCTTATGAAAAAACATTGAAATGACGAAAACCCCTCCCAGGCAAGGAGGGGCTTTCTTTTTGGAATTTATAAGGGAGTATTACTATGAGTTTATTGAAACGATTCTTCTATCACTCGTGGTGATGCAGTTCTTCCACATCCTCCACGGGAGGCTTTAGACCGTCAATAACAATGTTATTTTTCTGGGCATAGTCCCACAGAGCCGCATGCAATGCTTCTTCTGCCAGACAGGAACAATGCACCTTTACAGGAGGTAGGCCATCCAGTGCTTCCATGACCGCCTTGTTTGTTACCTGCAATGCTTCAGGTATTGTTTTGCCCTTTACCAGTTCTGTTGCCATGGAACTTGTGGCCACTGCCGCCCCACAGCCGAATGTTTTGAATTTTGCATCTACGATTTTATCATCTTCGATCTGCAGATACACCTTCATGATGTCGCCGCATTTCATATTGCCAACCTGGCCAACGCCGCTGGCGTTTTCGATCTCGCCGACATTTCTTGGATTCATAAAATGATCCATTACTTTTTCGCTATATTCCATACCTTTTCCTCCTTAGTACTCTCATGCTCTTATTCAATCTATTTCATATTTACTTCTGGCTTTTCAGATAATCTTCATAAACAGGAGACATGTCTCTCAGTCTCTGCACAATGGCAGGCAGTTTTTCCAGAATGAAGTCAATTTCTTCTTCTGTATTGTCCCTGTCCATTGTCAGTCTCAGGGAACCATGGGCCACTTCGTGGGGAAGGCCAATGGCCATCAGCACATGGGACGGATCCAGGGAACCGGATGTGCAGGCAGAGCCGCTGGAAGCTGCAATACCCAGTGCATCCAGAAGAAGCAGCAAGGATTCACCTTCGATAAATTCAAAGGAAATATTGCAGTTGCCGGGCAGTCGTTCTGTAGGATGACCGTTCAGGCGGCTGTGAGGGATCTGTTCCAGAATGCCACGGATCAATTTGTCTCTCATAGCAGTCAGTTTTTCAGTCATTTCCTCCATTTCCTTTACCGCCAGCTCGGCCGCCATACCCATACCCACGATGCCGGGAATATTTTCTGTGCCGGCACGGCGTTTGCTTTCCTGTGCACCACCGAAGATCAGCGGTGTTACTGCAACGCCTTTACGGATATAAATTGCACCGATACCCTTAGGTGCACCCAATTTATGACCGCTCATAGAAAGCAGATCAATATTCATTTTTTCCACATCAATGGGCACATGTCCCAATGCCTGTACAGCATCTGTGTGGAACAGAATGCCATGTTTCTTCGCGATCGCACCGATTTCAGCAATGGGCTGGATCGTACCGATCTCATTATTGGCAAACATAATGGAAATAAGGATCGTTTCAGGTCGAATGGCTTTTTCCAGTTCTTCCAGAGAAATGCGACCAAACTCGTCCACATTTAGATATGTCACTTCCACACCATGCTTTTCCAGATATTCTGCTGTATGCAGGATGGCATGATGTTCGATTTTTGTTGTAATGATATGATTTCCTTTTTTCTGATACGCTTCAGCAATGCCTCTCAGTGCCAGATTGTCACTTTCAGAACCACCGGCTGTGAAGTAGACTTCTTCCGGCTTTGCACCAATGGCTGCTGCCACCTGGGCTCTGGCCTTTTCCAGGGCCTTTTTGCTTTCCTTTGCAATGCCATATACGCTGGAGGCATTGCCGTAATATTCTCTGAAATATGGCAGGATCGCCTGCAATACTTCTTCTCTGACTGGAGTTGTTGCTGCATTATCAAAATAGTATTTTGTCTTCATAGGATCAACCCTCTCACTCTCTATTTTATTTCATATTATTTTTATATGTTTTATATGAATAAAATGTAACATTTTTTTTGACATATGTCAATAGAAACCAGATTATTTTTTTATTTTCTTCAAAATATGTTACTCCTTGAAATATTTCTTTTGTATTGTCACATATCGTGATGTTTATTCTGATTTTTCATGGTATCTGTGTCGTCACCTTTTCGACAAAAAAAATAATTCGTATAATAAATATGAGTTTTAAGGACAGATTATAAGTATCCGCTGCCTGTGAAATCATCAGATTTTCACAGCAATTTTTCAGATAAAAGAGGTGAAACCATGGAATTCAAGGACCGATTGAAAGAATTAAGGAAAGAAAGACGTTTTACACAGGTAAAACTGGGGGAAATGCTTAACTACGGCTATACTGCCATCGCCAATTACGAATCCGGCAGAAACCAGCCCTCCATCCCTGACCTGAAAAAAATCGCTTCTATCTTTAATGTATCCATGGACTATCTGCTTGGTGTCAACGATATCCGTCATCCCTATGTGATCGATGACAATTCCGCTGAATTCAATGAATTCCGCCGCCGTTACGCTCTTCTGAGCGAAGAAAGCAGAGAAATGCTTCTGGATTATATGGACTATCTGGCAATCAGGGAGCCCCGCTCCAAAGCACCCCTCAGTTATGGGGAACAGGAATTGAAACCCATCACATTAAAGGTTGCCCAGAAACCGGAAGAATATCATAAATAAGCAAAAAAAACTATGGATTTGATTCCATAGTCTTTTTTTTCGCCGTTTTTTATTTTTCTGCGATCAGCTCTCTCGCTGCTGCCAATGTTGTTTCTGTCACATCGGCACCGCCCATCAGCCTTGCCACTTCTTTTACCGATTCTTCTTTTGCCAAGGGGGTTACCTTTGTAGTGGTCTCCATGCCATCGCTTTCTTTTTCGATCAAAAAATGGCTGTCTGCCATAGCCGCGATCTGCGGCAGATGCGTAATACAAAGGATCTGCCGTTTCCCGCCCAGAAAGCGCATTTTCTCGCCAACCTTTCTGGCCGTTCTGCCACTGACCCCCGTATCGATCTCATCAAAAATGAAGGTGCCGATCTCATCTGCATCCACAAGTACCGTTTTCAGTGCCAGCATCACACGGCTCATTTCGCCGCCGGAAGCGATCTTTGCCAAGGGCTTCAGCCCTTCCCCTGCATTGGCAGAAATCAGAAATTCCACCTTATCCTTCCCATCCGCTGTCCAGTCTGTTTTTTCTTCGATCTGGATAGAAAATCTGGCATCTTTCATTTCCATGTCCTTCAGGGCCGATTCGATCCGAGCCGCCACATGTTCCGCCGTTGTTTTACGCAGCGCAGAAAGATTTTCCGCCGCTGCTGCCAGGATCCTCTGTTCCTTCTGTTTTTCTGCTGTCAGTTCAGCAACCTTTTCATTGCTATTGCAAAGAAAATCCAATTCCTCCCGTACTTTATCGTAAAATGTCAGTACAGCCTCCACTGTACCGCCATATTTTCTCTTCAGTTTGTAGATGACCTGCAGACGTTCCTCGATCTCCTCCAGTGCCGCAGGGTCATTCTCCTGCTGATCTGCCTCTCTTTTCAGGTCTCTCGCAAGATCCTCCACCGCTGCGTAGGCATCTGCCAGCGCATCTGCATAGGGGTTCAATGCATGATCCAGTTCCACTGCCTCCTGCAGTCTGGAAAGGGCATCGCCCAGCTGGTCACAGGCAGAAGGCATTCTGTCGCTGCCATCATAGAGCAATGCAATGCTTTCTCCTGTCAGACGCATCAATTTTTCCATACTGCTCAAACGTTTTCTCTGTTCCAGCAGGTCCTCTTCCTCGCCGCTTCTCAGACCAGCTCCTTCTATTTCTTCCTTCTGGAAAGCAAGAATATCCATTCGCTGTTCTCTCTGGCTTTCATCCCCCATCAGCGCCTCCAGCTGTTTATCCAGTTCTTTCAGGGCATGCCAGCTTTTCTGATATGCTGCCATGGCATCCTCAAAGCCTGCACCACAGAAACGATCCAGCAAACGAATATGCCTGGAAGGGTTCAGCAAGGACTGGTGCTCATGCTGCCCGTAAATATCGATCAGATCTTCTGCAATATCCTTCAGCATGGTAACTGTAACTGTAGAGCCATTTACACGACAGACAGAACGCCCTGTTTCACTGAGGGTACGGCTGATAAGCACAGAACCGTCTTCCTCCGGCAGGATCCCGTTTTCTTCCAGTTTTTCCTGCAGGGTTTCAGATTTTGCCACAAACAGAGCTTCCACAGAAGCCATTTTTTCGCCATGGCGTAAAAAATCCTTTCCTGTTCTGCCGCCCAGGGCAAACTGAAGTGAATCGATGACCATAGATTTCCCGGCACCCGTTTCCCCTGTCAGAATATTGAGGCCCTCTCCAAAGGAAATCTCACTTTCCCGGATCAGTGCCACATTTTTGATATGTAAATGCTCCAGCATACAGATTCCTCCCTGCTCAGGCACTATGAATGATGCGATACAGCTTTTCAATGATCACTGCCGCCTGATTATGGCTGCGAACCACACAAAACACTGTATCATCACCAGCAATGGTACCCAGAATTTCACTGTTCTGCATATTATCCAGAGCAACAGCAACAGCCATCCCCATGCCGCCCAATGTTTTGATCACGATCATATTCTGGGCATAGTCCATCTTTATAACAGCCTCCTTGAATACTCGTGTCATGCGTTCTGTCACTTCAGAATCATGGTTGCTGATGATGGCGTATTTCTGTCTGCCCTTTTCCGTAGCGATCTTTGTCAGCTTCATTTCGCGAATATCCCTGGAAACCGTTGCCTGCGTAACATTGAAACCTTCATCACACAGTTTCTGTGCCAGTTCGTCCTGGGTTTCAATTTCATATGTTTCGATCAATTCCAGTATTTTTGCATGTCTTGCGATCTTCATCGCCGTCACCCTCCTTTGGAAAGAAAGTACCTGTTGAAAAATTATTTGGAAAGTTTATGACGAAGCACGTCATAAAAGCTTTGAGACTTCGTTTTGATGATGGTCGTACAAACTTCTGCCTTTTTGATCTGCACAACATTTCTTCCTGTCAGGGTATAGTTATCCTGACCGTCTGCGCTGACAGTAAAAGGCGTATCTTCACGGCTGGGTCTCACTTCCACCGTCACCACATCCTCTGCAGAAATAACGATGGGTCTGCTGGTCAGAGTATGGGGAGAAATGGGTGTGATGGCAATGATCTGAGCATCTGCCTTCAGCACAGGGCCGCCGGCAGAAAGGTTATACGCCGTAGAGCCTGTAGGAGTACAGATGATAACACCATCCGCCAGAAGGGTATCCACATATTCATCGTTCACATACACACGGAATTCCAGGATCTTATACAGATTACCACGGGTGATGCAAATATCATTGAGGGCAATGATGCCTTCTGTTCTGCCCTCACCTTGGGCGATACAGCATTCCAGCATCATGCGTTTTTCCAATTTGTATTCGCCTCTCAGGACCTTATCGATAGCAACTTCCGCATGGGTCTTTTCTTCTGCAGTCAGAAATCCCAGTGTCCCCAGATTGATACCAAGGATGGGTTTATCAAAGCGTGCAGTCCTTCTGCCGATACCAAGCAAAGTACCATCACCGCCAAGGGAGATCAGAAGGTCACTCTGACAATACAGATCAGCTTCCTCCATTGCATACTGCGGAAGTTCTGCCAGTTCTGCCACTTCTTTGGAAAGCTGTGGTTCACATCCCTTTCCCGCCAGATACTGCACCAGCCTTTTCGTCGTTTCCAGACCTTTGTCCTTCTGCACATTTGGTAAAATTGCAACCTTTTTCAATTTCAGCACCTCACTTTTCTGCTGAAAGTATTTTATGAGACTGGGCAACAACTTCTTCCAGTCGTTTTGTCACTTCTTCCTCTGTCATGCCTGTCTGGCTCTTATCCAGATAGATCAGATATTCAAT
The DNA here is from genome assembly GCA_017442465.1 of Anaerotignum sp. Classification (GTDB taxonomy): domain Bacteria; phylum Bacillota; class Clostridia; order Lachnospirales; family Anaerotignaceae; genus Anaerotignum_A. Next base: position 5,901 of record JAFRZQ010000300.1, read on the forward strand.
ATTACCTTCCGGGCCTTTGATGGGAGAGAAATCCAACGCCAGAATCCCCAGATTCTGTGCACGCACATAGTTTACGATCATTTCAATGACTTCTCTATGTACATTGATATCTCTGACAACGCCCTTTTTACCCACTTTTTCTCTGCCCGCTTCAAACTGAGGCTTGATGAGGCATACCAGCTGACCATTGGGGCCAAGCACGCCCAACACCGCAGGCAGCACCTTTGTCAGGCTGATGAAAGAAACATCGATGGATGCAAAATCCCCTTCATCAGGCACCTGTTCATGGGTCACATAGCGTACGTTGGTCTTTTCCAGACAAACGACTCTTTCATCATTACGCAGTTTCCACGCAAACTGGCCGTAGCCTACGTCAATGGCATACACCTTGCTTGCGCCGTTCTGCAGCATACAGTCTGTGAAGCCGCCGGTGGATGCACCGATGTCCAGACAGATCTTTCCTTCCAGCTGCACACCGAATTCATTGATGGCTTTTTCCAGTTTGTAACCGCCGCGGCTGACATATTTCATCTGGCTGCCCTTTACTTCAATATCCGCATTGACAGCCACCTTCGTGCCGGCTTTATCCTCCTTCTGACCGTCAACGTAAACGTTGCCCGCCATGATATAGGCCTTTGCCAGTTCTCTGGAGTTTGCCAGACCCAGCTGCACCAGCAGCACGTCCAATCTTTCCTTTTCTACCTTTTCTGCCATGGTCAATCTCCTAATCTCTTCCTGATGCTTTCATAGATGCCCGCAGCATCCAGCCCGTATCTTTCGAAAAGCTGTGCCTGCGTGCCCTGTTCAATATATCTGTCAGGGAAGCCAAGATTCAAAACGCCTGTTTTGATACCTTTTTCCCCATAAAATTCCAGTACTTTGGAGCCAAAACCGCCCATTTTCACATTATCCTCAATGGTTACGATCAGCTCACATTTTTCCGCTGCTTTCAGCAGTATTTCCTCATCCAGAGGCTTGATGAAGCGCATATTCACCAGCATAGGCTGATATCCTTCCGCCTTCAGCTGTTCTGCCGCTTCGGCCGCCGCTTTCAGCATATGCCCTTCCACCAGAATGGCAACCTTTTCGCCATCCTGGATCAGTTCCGCCTTGCCATATTCGATGGGCTCTCTATATTCTGCAAAGGCCGTTTCCGCCGTCCCTCTGGGGTAACGCAC
>JAFRZQ010000005.1 GCA_017442465.1 Anaerotignum sp.
CATGTCGGCGCCCAGGACCTTCTCCGCCATGTCCTCAATGGCCTGGGGGCTGGTGCGCTCGCTCATGCCGATGGCCATGGTCCTTTCGTTCAGCACCAGGGCGAGGGGAGGCACCCAGAGGCACTGTGCGTAATTCTGTGGGAGCCGGAGATTCCATGGTGGGCGGCTTTGTGGCGGGCTGGCTGCAGACGGGCAGTTTCCAGGCGGCACTGCAGTGGGGGATCGCGGCAGGCAGCGCCAGCGCTTTTTGTGAAGGTCTGGCCACCGGAGAGGAAATTCGCAGACTATATGAAGAAAAAATAAAAATCAGTATGGAAGCTATATAAATGATTCGGAAAAACCGATTATTTCCATGGAAAACGCCCTTGCACCTTTTTGTCGAATCTCGTATACTATTACGGTAGCATACAAAATATGCCTGCATTTGAAAAAAGAGTAAGGGTGAAATAGATTTGAACAAACAGTTACAGGAATGGGGAAATGCTCTCCTGCGGGCGGCGGTCATCATTGTCATTCTGTTTTTCTTCTGCTGGCCTGTGCGGCTGATGGGCAGTTCCATGGAGCCGACCATGGGGGATGGAGAGATCGTATTGATGAATCGTTTGGCGGCCATGCAGGGGCAGTATGATAAAGGCGATATCGTGATGTTCCATTACTTTGATGCCGATGGGGATAAGACCGTTGTAAAACGGATCATTGCCACGGAAGGCGACAGTATTCGCATTCTGGAGGATGGCGTTGAAGTAAATGGAGAGATCATCGAAGAACCCTATACAAATGGCAGAACGGATGGACTGGTGGATATGACTGTGCCTGCGGATACGGTATTCGTTATGGGGGATAACCGGGAAACCAGTTTCGACAGCCGCAATATGGGGGCCATTCCCTGTGAAGATCTGAAGGGGAAGGTATTCTTCCGTGTGTATCCTTTTGGGGAATTTGGAACAGTGAAATAAAAAAGGCGTAACCTGATGAAGAGGTCACGCTTTTTTTGTTTTCAGCGGTAAGACAAATATTCCAGAAATCGCTTTACGGCCAGAGGGGCAGTTTTTTGATTTCTTAAAACAAGGGCGATGTCGCGGTATGCGGGTACATCCAGTTCCCGTACTGCGACCCGATAGGGGATGCGTTTCAGGATCAGACGGGGCAGCAGTTTCATGCCGTCAGAGGTCAGGCGGACGCCGCCGCGGCTGCGCTCCAGCAGGGAAAGCTCCCACTCCTTTTCGATATCCTGTATCATACGGCTGACGCCGGACTGGGAATAAGAAAGGATCTCGGCGGCTTTGGTGATGCTGCCATATTCTACAGTTTTCAGAAATGCCAGATATTTCTGAATATTCATATCCATACAGATTCCTTCTTTCATGCAAAGATCTCATGCAAAAAATGAGAAACATTCGCTTTTGTTATTGTATGAATTATGATACAGTAAGGGCAGAAAAGAAACAAGGGGAAATGGATATGAATCAGCATTTTTGGAAATATATCGCAGGGCTTCTGATTTTTGGTTCCAATGGCATCGTTGCCAGCCATATCGACCTGACGAGTTATGAGATCGTTTATCTGCGATCCGGTATCGGCGGGGTGGCACTGGTTCTGTTTTTCCTGCTGATGCGGCAGGGATGCAAGGCGCTGCAGTATAAAAAGGAATTTATCTTTCTGGTGCTGGCAGGGGCGGCCATGGGCTTCAACTGGCTGTTTCTGTATGAAGGCTATCGGGAGATCGGCGTAGGTACGGCGACGCTGATGTGCTACTGTGGGCCTGTGATCGTCATGGCACTGGGGCCGGTGCTTTTTCAGGAAAAACTGACAAGAAACAAGTGTCTGGGATTTCTGGCAGTATTCTTGGGTATTCTCTGCATCAACGGACAGGCATTCCAGGAAGGAAAAACCCTTTGGGGGCTCTTCTGCGGAGCCATGGCGGGGGTGACCTATGCGGTATTGGTCATCTTCAATAAAAAGGCGGAGCATATCACGGGGCTGGAAAATTCCATGTTTCAGACCAGCTGCAGTTTTCTGGTGGTGGCAGTTTTCATGCTGCATCAGCAGGGGCTGACAGCGGATATCCCGCAGGGGGATTTGGTTCCTGTTCTGCTGCTTGGTCTGGTAAATACAGGGCTTGGATGTTATCTGTATTTTTCTGCCATCAGCCGGCTGCCGGTACAGACCGTAGCCATCTGCGGCTATCTGGAGCCGCTGGCAGCGGTGGTGCTTTCTGCTATCCTGTTGGGAGAAGGTATGGGAATATTACAGATTTTGGGGACGGTGCTGATCCTAGGCGGCGCCATGTTCGCGGAAATGAGAGGACATCAATGTAGTGGCGGCTTAGGAAAACATACTTTATAAGTTTTATTGATTTCTTAAGCCGCACTGCGAGGATGTCCTGAAATAAGAAGACATTTCGCAGAAATCAAAAATCGAAAGAACTCTTTGAAATCAAGAGATTCTTTCGATTTTTTGTTTTCTTATCAGGACTCCTCTAATAAGATGTCCTTTTTTATTTTGGCATAAAAAACGGAACTTCTCATATATTTACATAGACAAAGCATGGAAATAGATTCGGATAGATAGAGGAGGGTTTTTATGCCGTTGACGCTGGCAAAGGAAACAAAGGACGTGAGCTGGAAAGAAAAGATCGGCAAACAGGGGACGCAGCTCCTGCTGGAGGGGGATATGATCGTGCCTGACAGCAAGCCGGACCTGCAGGAGATCCTGCACTGCGAAGGAGCAGTGAAATGGAAGGAGAAAAGGGTCAGCGATGACAGGGTCTCTTTTTCCGGAGAACTGGAGATTGCGGTACTGTATCGGGCCAAAAATGGGGAGAAGCCTTTGTATGGAATGAAATCCAGCCTGCCCCTGGAGGATTTTTTACATATGGATGGGCTGGAGAGAGGGATGGAGGTATCCCTGACAGCAGAAATAGAACACATGGATTGTCAGATCATCAATGACCGGAAAATCAGTGTAAAAGCGATCATTGGAGTGGAGGCAGAGGCAGAGAGGAAGAGATCCGCAGAAATTTTGACAGGGGTGGGCGGAGAAAACCTGGAAACACTGACCGGCACATTGCGGATGGAACGGGACACGGCGGAGGTAAAAGACCGCTTTACGATAAAGGAAGAAATGACCCTTCCTGTATCCCAGCCGGAGATCGGAGAGATCCTGATGGAGAATATCCGCCTGACGGAGCAGGATATCCGCCCTATGGATGGAAAAGCCATGGTGCGGGGAAGCCTCTGCATCAACCTGTTGTATGCCGACGGGGAAGGGAAGATCGGCAGCCTGACGGAGAAGATCCCCTTCAGCGGCTATCTGGAAGATGAAAGGATCGAGCCAAAGACGGACCTGGCGGGGTCCCTTTCTGTGGAGGACTGCAGACTGACGCCGGCGGTGGATGAAGATGGGGAAACCAGACAGCTGCAGGCAGATGTGACCATTGGGGCGGCACTGAGGGGCAAAGAAATGACGGAAGAAGAGATCCTTCTGGATGCCTATGGGCAAAAGGGCGTGATCACGCTGCAGAAAGAAGAAATTTCTTATCCTGTAACGGTTGCCAACGGAAAAAACCAGTTCACCATCAAAGAACGGATCCGGCTGGAAGATGGGGAAGTGCCCATGCTGCGGGCAGAAAACATCTGGGGAGATGTACGTCTTTCGGAAGCCCGCCCGGTGACGGACGGCATAGAGGCAGAAGGGGTGCTGGCGGCGGATATCCTTTATCATTGTACGGATGATGCAGAGCCTGTAGCCATGATCGGGAGGGGGGTACCCTTTACCCAGATGATGGAGTTGAAAGGCGTTTTGCCGGAAGATGAGAGCAACGTTTCTCTGCGGCTGGAGGAGATCGATTTTCAGATGCTTTCTGAGAAGGAAGGGGAACTCCGGGCAACGATCACCATGGAAGCAGAGGCGGAGCGGCAGGAAACGGCGGAAGTGGTAACGGACATCATAATGGGTGAGCAGGGGGAAACTCTGCCTATGGCAGGTGCGGTCATCTATATGGTGCAGAAGGGGGACAGTCTGTGGAAGATCGCAAAAAAATACCGCACGACCATTGCAGACATCGTGGCGGTGAATGAGATCGAAAATCCGGAGCTGATTTATCCCGGGCAGAAACTGCTGATCATCCGGATGAAACATTGAAAGTATATGCTCGATAAGGGAGGGGGAAGGACGGCTTTGCCGTCCTTTTTTAGTTACTGCAAGAAGTTACTGCAAGAAGTTTCTGCAAAAAGTTACTGCACAGGGTTCTCGAGCTGCCCCCTTCCCTCGGGAAATCTCTGCAGAAAAAGGAATCAGGATTCAAATTTCTGCAGAGAATTACCTGCGCGGGGGCAGAGAAGATTACGGGCAAAAAGAAAGGGCGGCAGTGCCGTCCTTTTAGTTTTCTGCAGATTCTTTTAATTCAATTTTGCCCTGTTCTTTTTCAAAATCACGGATACATTGGTTGATAAGATACATGATTTGACCGCTGGCAGAGCGACCATTATATTTGGATACATAATGGAATTTATGGAGAATATCTTCGTCTATACGGATGCTGATGTGCTTCTGTTTTTTCATAATAGCACCTCTCTTCACTTAATATGCACTAAATTTGTATTTATATTAGGTGAATTTTGTGATACGATTTAGTAAATGCACTTAATATTAGTGCATAAAATTTAGGGAGGGGCTTATGTCTGATTTTGCAAAGAACTTAAGAAAATTCCGGAAGCAGAAAGGCTATTCTCAGGAAAGACTGGCGCAGGAGCTGCATTATGGCTATACTGCCATTGCCAATTATGAAAGCGGACGAAATGAACCGTCCATTGATGATTTAGTTCGCATTGCAGAGATATTGGATGTAACACTGGATGAATTGGTCGGTGTCAGAGATACCGCAGCGGAAAAGAAATTGCTTTCCTCCTTCAAAAAATTGAGCAGCGAAAATAAAAACAGAATATTAGATCTGATACAAGCCCTTCAAAATTGAGATTGGAGGGCATTTTCTTTGTATTTCCTTTGCTTCTCCAAAATGGTTATGCTATAATAGTAAATTAGCAAAGGTGTACCCATTTTTCGGCGGAACTTTTGCAGAAGGAAGGTTTTCGTATTTTTTTCAAAGAGGTGTCTTATGAAAGGCTATTTTATTTCCGTGGAAGGCGGCGACGGCAGCGGCAAATCCACACAGATCAAAAAAATAGAAGCATATCTGCAGGAAAAAGGGCTGGAGTATATCCTGACCCGTGAACCCGGCGGCACCCCTGTGGCGGAAAAAATCAGAGAACTGATCCTTGATCCTGCCAACAAGGCCCTGACTGGCAGAGCGGAAATGCTCCTGTATGCGGCATCCAGAGCCCAGCATGTGGAAGAAAAGATCCTTCCTGCGCTGGAAGCGGGCAAAGTCGTGCTTTCTGACCGCTTTACGGATTCCAGCATTGCTTATCAGGCATATGGCAGAGGATTGGGCAACATGGTGGCAGAGGTGAACCGTATTGCGACAGGCGGCAAGGAGCCTGACCTGACGATTTTCCTTAACATCACCCCTGCGGCTGGCATGGCCCGCAAAAACAATCAGGACGGTCATGTACTGGATCGCCTGGAACTGGAAAAAGCGGCATTCCACGAAACGGTTTATGAAGGCTACCTTGCCCTGGCAAGGGAAAACGGCGGACGTATCGCCGATATTGATGCCGACAGACCGGCGGAGGAAGTGTTTGCCGATATTAAAGCAAGATTAGACCAATTATTTGGCTTCTGAGCCTAAAATAAAGGAGGGTTCCTTATGAAACTCATTATTGCGATCATTCAGGATGAAGATGCGGGCGAAGTGATCTCCCATCTGAACGAAGCGAAATTTCAGGTAACAAGATTGTCAACAAAGGGCGGTTTCCTGCGTTCCGGCAATACTACCATTTTGACCGGTGTGGAAAAGGAAAAATTGGACGAAGCCCTGAAAATTATTGAGGATAACAGTAAGTCCCGCACCCAGTATGCGACACTGCCTTCTTCCGTAGGGGCGATGCATGGTTTCCTGCTGGCACCCATCGAAGTAAAGGTCGGCGGTGCAACAGTATTTGTGCTGGATGTGGAGCAGTTCTACAAATTCTGAAGCGGGTGAGTCAGCGTTTATGACGAGCGAACGTGAAGCGAATGCTTTGTGAGGCGAGGAATGCTGACGAGGGTTAGCGGTTTTTCACAAAGTGAAAAATCATACCTCATCAGCGGGTGAGCCATCGTTTATGACGAGCGAAATGCATGGTTTTTGAAACAGAGAGGAGCAGGGAAGTGTATACATTTCAGGAGATCCGGGGCAATATGCCCTTGGTGGAACAACTGAAAACGGCTGCAGTGAGCGGCAAAGCCTCCCATGCTTATCTTTTCATCGGGGGTGCAGGGGCAGGCAAGCGGCTGATCGCCAATACCTTTGCCAAGGCATTGCAGTGCGAAGGGGAAGGGCAGAAACCCTGCGGAATTTGCCGCAGCTGTCAGTCCTTTGACCATGGCAACCATCCCGATATCATATATGTGCGCGGCGAAAAGAAAAATATCGTCGTGGACGAAATCCGAGAACAGATTCTGGAAACGGTGGACTTAAAACCGTATCATTATCAGAAAAAGATCTATATTATTGAAAAGGCGGATACCATGAATACGCAGGCACAGAATGCCCTGCTGAAAAC
>JAFRZQ010000301.1 GCA_017442465.1 Anaerotignum sp.
CAGTGCATCTTCCAGGTCAGCCATACATTCCAGAGGGTCTTTGGACTGACGGTCCAGTTTGTTGATGAATGTAAAGATGGGAATCTGTCTCATGGAACAAACCTTGAACAGTTTTACAGTCTGTGTTTCCACACCTTTTGCCGCGTCGATTACCATTACCGCACTGTCAACGGAAGTCAGGATACGGTAAGTATCTTCACCAAAGTCGTTATGACCGGGGGTATCCATGATGGATACCACTTTGCCGTCATATTCAAACTGCATAACGGAGGAAGTAACGGAGATACCTCTCTGTTTTTCGATTTCCATCCAGTCGGATTTAGCGAATTTGTTTTTCCCTCTTGCTTTTACAGTACCTGCTTCACGGATGGCACCACCGTGCAGCAGCAGTTTTTCTGTCAGCGTTGTTTTACCTGCGTCGGGGTGGGAGATGATACCGAAAATACGACGCTTCTGGATTTCCTGAGAATTGTTGCTCATATTTCTGTTCCTTTCTGATGATTTATATCAATTTGAATAATCTGCATACATAACATTTCTATTTTACCCGAAAAGTAAAGAAAATGGAATATAAAGATCAGAAAAAATTGAAAAGTCTGTAAAAAATCCTGTTTCTTTGGAAAATACATTGACTGAAAAATGTCTTTGGACTAAAATAGTACTGTTAGGTTTACTACTTAATTTTTTATTATTGGAGGTAATGACAATGAAATTTACAAACACAGATAAAGCACCCGCAGCAGTAGGTCCCTACTCCCAGGCAGTAGCAGTAAACGGTTTCCTGTTCACATCCGGTCAGATCGCTCTGGATCCCGCAACAGGCAACATCGTTGGCGAAGGCGACGTTGTAGCACAGGCTGAACAGGTTATGAAAAACCTGTCCGCAGTTCTGGAAGCAAATGGTCTGACATTCACAGATGCTATCAAAACAACATGCTTCCTGGCTGATATGGGTGACTTCGCTGTATTCAACGAAGTATATGGTAAATACTTCACATCCAAACCCGCACGTTCCTGCGTTGCAGTAAAAACACTGCCTAAAAACGTTCTGTGTGAAGTTGAAGTAATCGCTCTGATGAAATAATGATTCTTTTATCCCTCGCTGAAAAGCGGGGGATTTTTTTGATAAAAAGAAAACCGGGATCATTGTAAAAAATGATCCCGGTTTTTTTGCAAAAAAAATCGAGGCGACAGGATTTGAACCTGCGACCTCTACATCCCTAATGTAGCGCTCTACCAAGCTGAGCCACGCCTCGATATTTTATTTCGCTGTTGTTCAGCGACTTGATTATAATACCATAAGAGTTATTATCTGTCAACAATATTTTTGGTTTTTCTTCAAATAATTTATTGCCGTTCCCCCAAAAAAGAAAAAGGCAAAAAAAATCGAGGCGACAGGATTTGAACCTGCGACCTCTACATCCCTAATGTAGCGCTCTACCAAGCTGAGCCACGCCTCGATATTTTATGCCGCTTGTTCAGCGGCTTAATCATAATAACATGACAGGTCATTTCTGTCAACAGAGATTTTTGTATTTTTTTCTATACTTTTGGGAGATGGAAATAGAGTGTGTATGGATTTACAGGATGGGCTTCCTGTGATACAATGCCTAGAGATAAAATCAGAAATACGGGGAATTTTACATAAATGAACTGGGCGCAGCAACGGAGGTGAACCGTCATGACTGACCTGAAGGAGCGGGAGCTGATCCGCAGGGCGAAGCAGGGAGATATGCTTGCCTTTGAGGAGCTGATCCTGAAGCATGAAAAAATCGTATATAACGTAGCACTTCGTATGATGAATCACAGCGAAGATGCAAAAGATATCTCTCAGGAAGTTTTCCTGAAAGCATACCGCAGTCTTGGAAATTTTGACGAACGTTCTCAGTTTTCCACTTGGCTTTACCGCATCACTCACAATACCTGTATCGACGAGATGCGAAAACGAAAAGGAAAACAGAGTTACTCCCTGGAGGAAGAACTGGAAAACGAAGAAGGTTCTATGCAGCGGCAGATCGCTGATGAGGGAGACACGCCGGAGGAAAGCCTGTTGCGGGAAGAACAGAAAAGTGAGATCCTGCAGGCGTTGGATACTTTATCAGAAGAACATAAGGCGGCGGTCATTCTGCGGGATGTAAAAGGACTTTCCTATGAGGAGATCGCCGAGATTCTGGAATTATCACTGGGTACAGTGAAAAGCCGTATTTCGCGAGCCAGAAATCAATTAAAGAATGAAATTTTGAAAATTCGGGAACAAAATGAAAAATCGTTCCGTCATAAGGAAGGAAAGGAGGGGAACCCATGAACTGTGAAACGGTAAAAGAAATGCTTTGGGCATATCTGGAACAGGAACTGACAGCGGAAGAGGCTGTAAAAATAGAAGAACACCTGAAAAACTGTGATGACTGCAGAAAAGAACTGAAGCTGCAGAAGGAACTCATGGATTCCCTGCAGACACTTTCTGAAGAGGAACTTCCTGAGGGCTATCATGCAGAATTGATGCAGAAACTGAGAGCGGAGGCGGCACCCAATGTGGTACCTTTCCCCCAGAAAGCAGCACAGAAGAAGAAAAAACAGCCCATGTGGAAACAGTGGGGCATGGTTGCGGCAGCGGTACTGATGGTCGTTGCAGCCGGCGGCATGAACGGTATGCTGGAAATGCGGGAAAGCCAGAACGCAGCAGTACAGGAAATGAAAGCTGCAGATACAGCAGAGCCTATGGCAGCATCTGAGGATGACGGTATTGTTGCTTATGATAGCACAGAGGATGTAACGGCGGACTATCCGGAGGGGATGGATGCAGCTGAAATCACAGATAAAAGCAGTGAGCAGTTAAATACCCCTGCAGCCGGAGCAGAAACAACAAAAGGCAATGCAAAAGAATCCACTATGGATGTGGCAGTGGCGGAAGTGGCATCTGCGGAAGAAAGTACGGAAAGTTATTCCGTGACTCGTACAGCAGAGGTGCAGATAACAGATGC
>JAFRZQ010000302.1 GCA_017442465.1 Anaerotignum sp.
ATGGTTGCAGTCAGTATTGTTCCTACTGCATCATCCCCTACGCAAGGGGCCCTATCTGCAGCAGAGACCCTCAGGATGTGCTGGCGGAAGTAAAGCGTCTGGCGGAAAACGGCTTCAAGGAAGTTGTCCTGACGGGCATCCATGTGGCAAGCTACGGCAAGGACAGACATGATACTTCCCTGCTGGAAATTTTAAGACAGGTACATGAAGTGGAAGGCATCGAACGCATCCGTTTCAGTTCCATCGAGCCTAACGTGGTAACAGAAGAATTTGCTCAGGCCATTGCGGATATGCCTAAGGTCTGCGACCATTTCCATCTTTCTCTGCAGAGCGGCTGCGATAAGACACTGAAGGAAATGAATCGTAAATACGATACGGAAAAATATCGTCAGGCGGCAGCAACATTAAGAAAATACTTGCCTGAAGTGGCTTTGACCACAGATATCATCGCCGGCTTCCCCGGTGAAACGGAAGAGGATTTTCAGGCAAGCTACGATTTTGCAAAGGAGATCGGCTTTGCGAAGATCCATGCCTTCCCTTATTCCCCTAAGAAAGGTACGCCTGCAGCTGCAAGAAAGGATCAGCTGCTGAATGCAGTGAAATCTGAAAGAAGCCATCGTCTCATCGAACTGAGCGACAAAATGGCCGATGATTTCATTCAGGGTTATGTAGGCAGGGAAGTGGAAGTGCTGTACGAAAGAGCTATCGGCGAAGGCGTATATGAAGGTCATACTACGAACTATATCAAGGTAAAAGGTACTTCTGACAGAGACCTGACCAATGTGATCTGCAAAACAAAGATCACGAAAGCCGAAAACGAAGAACTTTTCGGCGAGGCAGAAGCATAATCGGACAGAATTGTAATAAACTCGTAAGGAACAGACGGTTGCATTTGGCTTTGCTTTCGGGTATCATAGAAATAATTATTATGGAAACGGAAACCGCATGGCAGGTGCGGTGAGAATAAAGACTTTAGGGATGGGAATCCCGCAGATTGGAGTGTGAAACGTATGGGCAATATCCATGAAACACAGTATTTCGGCAGACTGGAAAAAGAACCCGAAAACGAAGCAAAAAGAATCCTGATGGCAGTCAGTGCGGCGCTGAGAGAAAAGGGCTATAACCCTGTGAACCAGATCGTAGGCTATATCCTTTCCGGTGACCCTACTTACATCACAAGCCACCAGAATGCCCGTGTGCTCATCCGCAAACTGGAAAGAGACGAACTGCTGGAAGAACTGGTGAAAGATTACCTGAACCGTAACGAATAAGAAAGAGGAACCGAATTGAGAATTTTAGGTTTGGATTTTGGCGATAAGACCATCGGTGTCGCAGTCAGCGATCCTTTTGGCTGGACAGCCCAGGGCGTAGAGATCATCCGCAGGGATAATCCCATGGAATTTAAGAAATGTATGCGCAGACTGGCAGAACTGGTGGAAGAATACAGTGCAGAAGTCATTGTTCTGGGTTACCCTAAGAATCTGGATGGTTCTGAAGGGGACAGATGCGTGAAAACAAATGATTTCTGCGATCGAATCAAAAAGCGTTTCCCCAAGGTAGAAGTGATCCTGTGGGATGAACGTTTCAGTACCATTGCCGCAGAACGTTCTCTGCGCGAAGTGGGCCTGAACCATGATAAGAGAAAAAGTGTCATCGATAAGATGGCAGCCGTGCATATTCTGCAGGGTTATCTGGATAGTAAAGCAAAATAATTCTGATATAAAGGAGTAATACTCATGGCTGATATTTATGAAGAAGTAAACGAAATGGAATTTGAAGTAGTAACAATGACAGACGAAAACGGCGTAGATGTGGAATTTTCCATTATCGATAACGTAGCATGCGGCGGTGAAAGATACCTGCTGGTTGTTGAAACAGAACTGATGGATGACGATGAAACAGATGCCATCATCCTGAAGGAAGTATCCATCAACACAGACGACGTAACATATGAACTGGTAGAAGACGACGCAGAATTTGACCGTGTGGCAGATCTGTTTGCCCAGAAGGCAGAAGACTATACAGTAGAAATGGACTAAGTCCAAAAGAAATACGAATGTATTAGGGCGGCGCATTTCGTAAGAAGTGCGTCCTATTCCCTTTTCATAATAAATGTGCGGAAAAAAGGGGACAGCAGGAAGAAGGAAAAGATTTTGGCAGCACTCATGTTGCGCTGAAAAAACGGGACGGTATTGTTTTTTCAGACAGTGAGCACCGACTGCTCTTTTTCTGCTTGCAAAAAAAAGAAGCTGTTCCGAAGGTTAAACAGGACTTTTTTACGCCATACTATAAAAATAAAACGAGAGAAAATAAAGAAAAGGAGGTGTGTTTTTTGGCAGAGAAAAAGAATGCGAAGGATACGAACGCAAAAAACTCCGGAGCGAAGAATAACACAAAGGCGAAATCCGCAAAAGCGACAAATACAAAGGCAAAAACGACTGCAAAGACAGCGCCTAAGGCAGAAAAGCCTGCTGTGAAGGAAACAATGAAAGCAGCAGTGAAGGAACCTGCAAAGGAAACATCCAAGGCTGCAGCACAGAAAGTAACAGCGAAACTGCGCGCAAGAAACAAGGCGAAAGCGAAACCTCAGGTGAACCTGAAGGTTGTCGCTCTGGGTGGTCTGGAAGAGATCGGCAAAAACATGACTGTGCTGGAATACGGCGATGATATCATCATCATTGACTGCGGGCTGGCTTTCCCCGAGGATGATATGCTGGGCATCGACCTGGTCATC
>JAFRZQ010000303.1 GCA_017442465.1 Anaerotignum sp.
ACCCAGGGCAAAGAAGAACAATGCCGCGGAGTTCAGTTCCGTTGCCAGAAGGTCAAATTCACCGCGTTTGTAGATAAGTGTTACCACAGGCTCTGCCAGCGCCATCAGGCCAACCGTCATAGGGATCAAGAGGAAGATCATAGCTTACAGCGTATTTCTTACCGCAAGACCAAATTCCTTTTTGTCCTCCGTCATACGGGAGAATTTCGGGAACACCATATTGGCGATGGCCAAAACGAATACCCCAACGATGATGGTATACAGATTATTGGCATAGCCCAGAGAGGTCACGCCCAGTTCCCCGTTGGAAAGCTGAGAAGCAAATCTGGCATTGATCATATAGTTGATAGGCTGGATCCATGTACCCACCATAACCGGCAGCATCAGTTTCCCGATCTTTTTCAGCCCGTCATCCTTAAAATGAAAATCCGGTCTGTAATGATATCCTTTCTTATGCAGAGAAGGGATCTGGATGATCGCCTGCATCGCCCAGCCGATAAGGAAAGCAACGGTCAGCCCGTATACACCAAATCTTTCATTCAGGAAGATATAATAAAATATCAGAATACCGTTGGACACCACACTCAGTGCCGCAGGAATATTAAATTCATCCAGAGACTGCAGGATACCCACAAAGGAAAATGCTACTGCCGTAAACAGCATCGTCGGGAACAGCATTTTCAGAAGAGGCACTGCCAGATCGATGGTTTCCACCTCATAACCCGGTGCAAACAGCCACGCCAGAGGTTCCGCAAAAAGGATGCAGCCCACCATAATGAGGATGGTCGCCGTGGAAATCAGCGTAATAAAGCGGTTCGCCAGTCTGTAAGCTTCCTCTTTTCCATATTTCTGCAGGTATTCTACAAAAATAGGAATAAAGCTGGCAGAAATCGCAGAAGCAAAAACCACATCAAAAAATGTACGGGGGATCTGGCTGGCAATATAAAATGCCGCACCTGCCGTACTATAACCATATTTCGCCGCAAGGAACTGATCTCGCACCAGCCCCAGTATTTTCCCAAAAAGGGTGATCAACATCATAAAGCTGACGGTCTTCACCGCCTGATTGCCTTTTTCCGACATAATAAACTCCTAAATCTATCTCAACTATTTTTTTGCAATCTAAAAAGGTGGGGGATGCTCAGAAAATGTGCATCGTAACCCACCTTATATAGTACCTCATTATACGATTTTTTACAAGGAAACTGCTGTATTTTCAATCTTAATTTTTACTTAATATTCACCGCTTCATAGGACACACTGCCGTCCTTCACGCGGAAACGAAGCATCGTATAGTTTTCATTCACCGTGCCATCCGCCTTCCACAGATTCGGCAGGTTGATATAACGCACACCATCCTTCACAGAAACCCAGTAGCCCTGATTGAAACAGGAGATCACGAATACATTCTTGCCCTGTTCCACATATTTGTTCAAAACCGCACGGAAATAATTGGTTTCCGCACTGCTTCTGAAATCGCCGGGAGTCTGATCCATTACCAGAACGATGGTATCATTGCCCGCATTTTCAATATCCGCAGTGAACTTCTGCCACTGGCTGGCATCTGTTGCAGTAATGCCGCCATTTGCCGCAGTCACCATAGCCAGGCTGACACCGCCTCGGTTCAGGAAACGGTATTTTCCTGTCCAGCTGAGGGAATCCAGTTTTTTTGCAGACTGGATATCATTCAAGCCGCCGTAGATAGCAACCTCCGCATTGGCATCCACATAGGATTTCACCTTGCTTCTGGCATCATTGTATACCTTTTCTTCAATTTCTTCTTCGCCTGTATAAGCGATCTTGCCTGCTACATTAAAATAATATGCACCGTCATTTTTTCTTGTTACTGTCTGGTTCATGCTGTCTTTCACAGGAGCCGCCTCAGGTTTTTTCGCCGCTTCCCCATCGCCGACTGTTACCGTGATATATCCCACTGCACCGTCTTTTTCACACTTGATATTGGTAGAGCCTTCTTTTTTCGCTGTAAATACATTGCTCTTCATGGTGCCGATTTCGGGATTGCCTACGGTATAATTGGAAGTGGTAGACGCCCAGTGCATGAAACCATCTGCATCATAAACCGTCATGGCTATATTGGCAGTTTCCCCTACTTTTAATCGGATGCTGTCATTCACAGGTTTCATTCTGACTACCTTGCTGCTGACCGCGCCGATATAGTAGGCACCCATGCCGTTATATGTAGCTGTTACTGTAAATCTGCCGGTATTTTTCGGTGTAAATGTATAACCATTCCAGCTGCCTTCCATGCCAATGGCCTTCATATCCACCTGGTCCACAGGGATCTCGATACGGTTATGATATTCATCCAGGCCATAAACCGTAAAGTTGATGGTTCTGCCTGCCAGAACCCTTGTCACATCAGGCTGTATCTTGATTTCTTTGATCTTGCCCTGCTTTGCATTCTGGAAGATACCTACAGCATTGATGACCTTTCTTTCGGACCCTTCAGAAACATCATTCTGCACTGTCATAGCACCATCTTCTGCTGTTTTTGCAGCCATAGTGGAAGAACCGCCGCCATCCAAGTGCATAGCTTCATAAGCACCGTATTCCTGCATCAGAAGGCCCAGTTCCCAATGTGTTGCACCGATACTGTCACCTCTGCCGTCAACCACCATAAAAATCGCAGTATTGCCGTCTTTGGATATACCAAAAGCCGTTCTGGGCTGTCTGCCCCCTACGACCTTAGAGTTTGCTTCCACGATCTTGCCATCCACCAGCAGCTTACCTCCGCCGCCAAAGGCTGTTTCCACTTCATCCAGATTTACGGAAGAAACGACATCCAGTACAACTTCATCCTCGATCTCAAACATAGGCGCTGCATTTTTACGGTAATCGGCACTCATCACGATCACATAACCGTCTTCCGGCACCTCTACTGTTTCGCCTTCCTGAGAAATATATGTAATTTCATCATCCTCTACGACGAATTTCACCAGCTTTTCGAATCTCTTGTCCAGAGAAGATGTATCGCCCATGGCAGCCCTGTCCAAATAAGCAGGGAACACCAGAGAAGCAAATTTATTCATACCGGACAGTTCCAGCATTTTCTTCTCGTTGCCAAATTTAGCTGTCATAGTGAAATAATCGAAGAAGGGATTGCCATCCTCATCCACAAAGAATGCCGCATACTGTCCTTCTGTTTTATTCAGTGTTGTACCTGCCGAGATCACCTCTCCCTCCTGCACAACTGGACCAAAGGGCGCGGAATAGGAACCGCTTACGCCAAAAAAGTCGGCATTTACCCCAGCGACCGCACCATTATCCTTCAGAAGCTTCGTCACCGTTTCCTTCAGGCCATACTCGCCCTTGGATTCCACTTCTCTGATCTCCAGCGTGCTTTCTGTCAGGTCCACTTTCATCACATGGATATTCTGCACGCCTGCATCGGTCATGCGGCTGCTCTTTTCATAAGTCACCCCGCGGGTCATTGTTTTTTCTGTTTTCATTTCATATTGTGTCGCAGCATAAGCAGTCTGTACCCCAAAAACGCTCAATGGAGACAGCATCATTACCGCCGCCAGTGCCATCCCCATGGCACGTTTTGCCAGAATTCTCTTCATTCCATCATCTCCTTATCAAAAGTACCTTTTTATTTTGACGGAACGCCTTCTCAAAAGTTCCGCATTTTTCTTATTATGTAAATCATCATATCATAAAAAGGTATTCTTTTGTTTGTTTTCCGAAAAATTTAAGAAAACTGTAAGGAATTTTGAAATCTCTTCCAAAAAAGAAAGGATACGATTCCTCGTATCCCTCGTTTTATCTGACTACTTCAATTTTTTCAATGCCATAAGCCTTGAATAATTCCACCATTTCCGCCGTGATCTCTTCCCCGCTGGCCGCAATCGGAATAGCCGGAGGACAGGAAACACAGGGGCTTGCGCAGATGCGACCAACCGCATCCTCACAATTTACTTCTTCCCACTGGCTAAACATGGCTTCTCTGATGCTCATTTTTCGTTCGGGTAAAACCAGTGGCATCTGCACTGCCTTGATTTCTTCTTTTTTTTGCAGACTTCCCAGCGCAGAAAGGACTTTTTCGAAATCCCTGTCTGTATTTTCCGGCGTTGCCATCAGCACCACCGCATCCAGATCGGCAAATTCACATTCCACGCCATTCTTTCGCAGAACTTCTGCCGCTTCCTCGCCTGTATAGCCCATTTTGCCTGTAAAAACAGTTAGTTTCAGGGGGTCGCCGTCCATCACTTCCCAACCCTGTTTTCGCAAGAATTCTTTTACGGCATCGATTTTTTCAATAACCGCCGCCAGTTTTTCAGGGTATCCTTCCGCCAGATATTCGTTACATTTATCCAGCGATTGCATGATGAGATAAGAAGGGCTGGTCGAACCGAAAATCTCCATGGCTTTTTTCGCCTGATGTCCAACCTTTTCCACCCATTCTTCAGACAGATGCAGATAGGCCCCGCCCGTCAGCACAGGCAGAGTCTTATGGGCAGAATCACAGCTCATGGCTGCCCCTAAATCAATGGGATGCTGAGATGGCCGTAAAAATTTCAGATAAGCGCCATGGGCGTTATCCATCAGAAGCGGGATATCCACTTTTCTGCAGACCTCCGCCAACGCTCGTGTATCAGGAGAATACCCCAGATAATCGGGAGCCGTGATGTAGACCGCAAAAGGCTTCTGCTCCATTTCCAAAAGCTTCTGTTCCACCTGCTTCGCCATGATGGGACAAGTGCAAAGGGAACTTCTTTCCCCCTCATTAGGCATCAGCCATTCCACATCCAGATCCATCAGGGCACAGCTATACAAAAACGCCTTATGAGCATTTCTCGCCGCCAGAACCACAGGTTTTCTCTCTGTTCGTTCTGCTCCCTGCAAAGCAAGGAACAGCATGGTTCTGATGCACTGGGAAGACCCCTCCGTACCGTAAATGGTTTTCCCGAAACCAAAAAGTTTTCCTGCATTGGCTTCACTTTCGGCAATAATACCCTCTGCATCATATAATTCATCAGCACCACGGATCTCCGTAATATCCATTTTTTCGCAGCCCAAAAAGGACACGCCTTTGTGTCCCGGCATATGGAGACGGGCCGTGTCCTTTTTCGCATATTTATTTATGAAATCACAAATTGGTGTATTCATAAAATCATTCTTTCTTTATTCGTCTTAGCAACCTTCGCAGCTGCCGCAGTCTTCTGTGCCTGTTACCAAACCTGCTTCATCCATTTCAGCTTCGGCAACCTTCATCATGATAGCGCATTCAATTCTTTTCTTGAACAGATCACAGCCATATTCGTAAATGCCTGTGATGCTGCCAGTTGCATGGTATGCATTTGCCGCACAGCCGCCGCTGCAGTACAGTTTTGCCCAGCAGTCCTTGCAGCCTTCTCTTGCGTAAGCGTTGCAGCATTTGAATTCATCCTGTACTTCGTGGTTTGTTACACCTTTCCAGATGTCGCCCATGCTGTATTTTTCATCGCCTACAAACTGGTGGCAGGGATACAGTTCACCCCAGGGGGTAACTGCCATATATTCTGTGCCGCTGCCGCAGCCGGAGATTCTCTTGTAGATGCAGGGGCCATGTTCCAGATCCAGCATATAGTGGTAGAAAGTGATGGGCTTCCCGTCACGTTTTCTCTGGAGCATTTCCTTTGCCAGAATTTCATACTGTTCAAACAGGATGGGTTTGTCTTCTTCTGTCAGGGCATAAGGGTCTGCAGGGTCGCATACAACTGGTTCCATGCTCAATTCTGTAAAGCCCAGATCTGCCATGTGGAACAGGTCTTTTGTGAAGTCTACGTTGTTGTGTGTGAATGTACCACGCATATAGTAGTTCTTATCACCGCGTTTTTTCACAAATTCCTGGAATTTAGGCACGATAGTGTCGTAGCTGCCTTTGCCTGCATAATCCACACGCAGGTGGTCATGGACGTCTTTTC
>JAFRZQ010000304.1 GCA_017442465.1 Anaerotignum sp.
GACGGTGATGGCAACGGCAAACGTATCATCAACCCCCAGACACATATCGAAGCGGAAGAAAACGCTTACATCGAAATGGATACAGTGCAGCTGAAAGGCGTGGACTCCACAAAACGTATTTCCAGTGCAAAACTGGCTGACGGTGCAACAATGATCATCAAGGAAAAGATCATGACTCACGGCGACCAGTATGCAGAAACATCCTTCGATGTGGACCTGAACGGTACAGGCTCCAGCGCGAAGCTGATCTCCCGTTCTGTAGCAAAAGACAATTCCAGACAGCTGTTCCGCTCCAAGATCAACGGTAACGCAGACTGCTATGGCCATTCCGAATGTGATGCCATCATCATGGATAACGGTATCGTTGCGGCAGAACCTGAGATCACAGCAAACCATGTGGATGCATCCCTGATCCACGAAGCGGCTATCGGTAAAATCGCAGGCGACCAGCTGACAAAACTGATGACACTGGGTCTGACAGAAGCGGAAGCGGAAGCACAGATCATCAACGGTTTCCTGAAATAATCACTCCGAAGGAGATGGGCAAATGAGCAGTACAGTGAAAACAGAAGTCATTAGCTGGATCAAGACCATCCTGCTGGCGGCAGTTCTGGCTGGGGCAGTCAATTCCTTTCTCATTGTGAATGCGGAAGTGCCTACGGGCTCTATGGAAAATACCATTATGGCGGGAGACCGCATCCTGGCTCTCAGAACTTCTTACTGGTTTGACGAACCGGAGGCAGGAGATGTGGTGATTTTCCGCTATCCCGACGATCCCAGCGGCAATACGCTTTATGTGAAGCGTATCATCGGCACAGCGGGCGATGTGGTTGAGATGAAGGACGGTCTGGTATTCGTCAACGGCGAAGTTTTGTCGGAGGATTATCTGGCAGAGCCTGCATCGGGAGACTTTGGTCCCTACATCGTGCCGGAAGGCAGCTTCTTCATGATGGGGGATAACCGCAATCACTCTCTGGATTCCCGCTACTGGGACAATAAATTTGTAGAAGAGGAAGAGATCTTGGGGAAAGTTGTTTTGAGATATTATAAGGGCTTCAAGTGGATTTCCTGAGGAGGGATTTGAAATGCAGTTGAAAATGAAAGATAAGATCATCGTAGCTGTTCTGGTAGTTCTGGCCGTTGTTGTATTCATCGGCGGACGTATGCATGATTCCAGAACGGGCTTTGAAACAGAAAAATGGGTGAATTACGAGGCCAACAGCCGTCAGCTGATGCTGCAGGATCTGGTGGACCGTACCCGCTTTGTAGGCATGGACAGAACAGAAGTAAAAGAACTTCTGGGGGAAGCAGAGGAAGAACAGGAAGCATTCCTGATCTACTACGCAGGGATCCCTCAGGGGCTGTTTGGCACAAAACCTGACGCCGATCCAGAATATCTGGTGATCGAATTTACAGATGAAGATGATAAAGATTTGGTAACAGCATCGGGCGTGATGACTGCAGACGTATTACCGAAGGACAGCACATTCCGTATCATCGGGGATGCAACAGATAACACTGTGCTGACACCTACAGAAGAAGAGTAAGGAGTGACCCGATATGAAATGTCCTTTTTGTCAGAATGAAATGATGGAAGGCACAATGGTTTCCGGCAGATTTGTGCAGTGGAAGACCGTAGACCCTGAAACTGGTAAAAAGCAGGAATACCTGCTGGCGAAAAGCTTTATGGGCGATGCCAAGGTGGAAGGTCATCTGTGCCCTTATTGCAGAAAAATGATTCTGGATATCCCTGAAACACTGGGAGGCAGATAAAAGTGAACGGAACGACTCCTTTTGACAGGAGTCGTTTTCTGTATATTTGAAACGAGGAAACAAATATGGAACAAACAAAAGAGAGGGGCATCAACGCATTTTTCGATGAGACCCCTGTGAAACACTTAGTCATCAAGCTGGGCATCCCTGCCATGTTTGCTCAGTTCTTCAATATTCTTTACAGCATCGTAGACCGTATCTTCGTTGGGCGTATCCCTGAGGCAGGCGACCTTGCTTTGGCCAGCATCGGTGTCTGTGCCCCGGCCCTGACAGCCATTTCTGCCTTTGCCTATATGGTAGGCGTCGGCGGCGCATCCCAGATGAGTATCCGTTTGGGACAAAAGGATATGGAAGGGGCGAAGAAGCCTGTCAACAATGCTTTCGTCATGCTTATTGCCATCAGTATCGTGGTGACTGCGGCGGCACTGTTTTTCAAACGTCCTTTGCTGTATCTTCTGGGCTGTGATGACAGCATGTACCCTCTGGCAAGCAGATATTTTACCATCTATGCGGCAGGTACGATTTTCCCTCTTCTGGGGATCGGTATGAACCATTTTATTCTGGCCCAGGGTTTTTCCCGTGCGGGGATGATCTCTGTTGTCATCGGTGCACTGACCAACCTGATTTTGGACCCTATTCTGATCTTCGGTCTGGATATGGGGATTGAGGGGGCGGCCGTTGCAACGATCACTGCCCAGGCGGCCATGGCGGTATTTACCCTGTGGTATCTGAGAAGAAAAAAAGTGCCCATCCGTCTGGAGATCGGCGGCTATGATCTTTCTGTGATGAAAACGATCGTGCTGGTGGGCATGATGCCATTCCTCATCACCATTCTGGATAATGGCGTTGTCATCATCCTGAATGCTTCCCTCAGAAAATACGTCGGCTTGGACGGCACAGTTTATATCACCTGTGCGGCAGTCATCCAGTCTATCCTGACCATTGTGTCCTGTCCCGCAGCAGGGATTACCCAGGGCTGTGGCACTTTGTATGGCTATTTCTATGGAGCGAAGGAAACAAAAAAACTGGATCAGACCTTTACATACGTTCTTTGGGTCTGTCTGGCATATATCGGCGGTTTACAAATTCTCATTCTGCTGTTCCCGCAGGCTTTTGCCGGGCTCTTCCTGAAGGATGCGGCGGTCATGGCAGTCTGCGTGGGCTGTATCCGTCGGTTCTGTCTGGGGCTGGTGGGTATCGCTGTACAGTATGCATATGTTGACGGTTTGACAGCGATGGGCAAGGTGAAATATGCTCTGCCCCTGTCCCTGTTCCGAAAGACATTGTATATCATCCTGCTGATCACTATGCCGATGTTCCTTCCTGTAGAAAATATCTTCTACGCAGGCTCTATCTCTGATATCATTGGCGCAAGCTTTACATTGGTGATGTTCTTTAGTGTGGTAAGAAAGAAACTGCATAAAGAAATGCAAAATTAAAAGGAAAGGCAATTTTGCCTTTCCTTTTTTTGTTGTCAGAAATCAGATTTTCGCACGAATATCTGCCAGATTTGCCTGGAACGCAGCAACCAGTACGCTGGCATCCAAGCCATACGCAACGGAATCAAAGCCCTGATTGAATCGTTCTGCCACAGCAGCAGGTGCCCCTGCAAAGATCATGCAGAACTTTCCTGCATCCCTGCAGGCTTTCTGCACACGTTCCAGCGCAGCCACAAAATCGGGATGATCGAACTGACCGGGGATACCCATGGAGATGGACAGGTCAAAAGGCCCGATGAAAATGCCGTCTACGCCTTCCATGGAAACGATCTCTTCGATATGCTCCAGTGCACCTACAGTTTCACACTGGGGGATCAGCAAAATTTCTCTGTTCCAGTAAGCCATTTGCCCCAGAACAGACTGCTGTGCCATTTCGTCAAAGCCCCAGCCATCTTTTCTGGTGGGACAGAAGCCTCTTTTGCCGATGGGGTAGTATTTGGTATAGTCGATGAGTTTCTGTACTTCTTCCACGGTATGTACATCGGGGACGATGACACCCTGTACGCCGATATCCAAAAGTTTCAGGATGGCGGGTCTGCTGACCTCGCGAACGCGGGCGATGGCAGTCAGGCCGACAAGCTCTGCTGCACGGGCGAAGTCCCGGCTCGATTCTGCCTCAAAAGGGCCGTGTTCATTATCCAGAATGACGAAATCCAGGCCTGTTCTGCCCAATGCTTCAATGACACTGGGGCTTCCCAGTTCAAAGAAGGTACCGATGGGTTTCATACCCTTTTCCAGTTTTTCTTTCAATGTATTTTTCATGGGGATCACTCCTTTGGTATCGATTGTACGTTATTATGTACATTA
This sequence comes from Anaerotignum sp., assembly GCA_017442465.1. GTDB lineage: Bacteria > Bacillota > Clostridia > Lachnospirales > Anaerotignaceae > Anaerotignum_A. The sequence goes on from JAFRZQ010000304.1 coordinate 4,080, forward strand.
TATCATATATTGCATCAAATTGAATCGTTTTTCTTTATTTCCGGAAAGATTTTGGAAAAAAGAGAAAATAGTAGTGATTTTATTTCATTTGTGGTAAGATAGGGGTGAACAGGCAAGCATTTGCTTTGGAATTTAAGAAAATAAGGAGGAATTTCCCATGAAAGTAACAAAAGACATGACAATCGGCGAACTGCTGATGATGGACAGAAGTGC
>JAFRZQ010000305.1 GCA_017442465.1 Anaerotignum sp.
CGTATTCTACCGTGATTTTATTACTGAATTTAAATTTACCGCTGATGGCACAGGGAATGACATTTGCATTGCCCTTCATAGCAAACAGGGCAACGCCACCCGTTGCATCCACCTGTTCGCCTTCTTTTACACGGGTGCCTTCTGCAAAAATACCCAGAATCTTGCCTTCCTTCAGAATATTCAGACCTGTTTTTACTGCTTTCATATCCATGGCAGCCTTTCTGTCAATGGGGAATACCCCTACCTCATTCAGTGCCCATGCCACGATCTTATATTTGAACAGTTCTTTCTTACCGATATAATGAGGCAGTCTGTCCAGATAAATAGCCGCCGCAAAGGGGTCATAGTTACTGTAATGGTTGGCACAAATGATTGCATTGCCTTCTGCAGGAACATTTTCCTTCCCCTTGACTTCTACCTTGAACATGATCGCAAACCAGATACGCATCACTGCAACTGCCAGTTTGCAGAACCAGGATTCACCTTTCATAATCATACGTTTTTCACCCTTTCCTGAACGATATCCAGAATCGCCTGCTGCACTTCTTCCACTGTCATGCTTGTGGAATCCAGAACAACTGCATCATCGGCTTTTTTCAGAGGGCTGTGCTCTCTGTTCATATCGTTATAGTCCCTCTGAATGATCAGTTTTTTGATCTCTTCGAAATCCGCAGTTTCCCCTTTTGCTTCCAGTTCGCCCACACGGCGTCTGGCTCTTTCTTCCACACCGGCATCCAGATAGATCTTCACTTCCGCCTCAGGCAGAACAACGGTACCGATATCTCTGCCGTCCATAATAACAGACAGTTCCTTCGCCATTTTCTGCTGGATCTCAACCATACGTTCACGCACTTTCTGATAAGCACCTACATCAGAAGCACCTCTGCCGATTTCCGCAGTTCTGATCTTTGCAGTCACATCCTCTTCATTCAGGAAGATCTTCTGTCCGTCTGTATCGGGCTGAATGCGCATATTCAGTCCATCCAAAGAGGCAACAACTGCCGCTTCATCCGCAAGGCTGATGCCTTCCTGTATGCAATGCAGGGCAACGGTACGATACATCGCCCCTGTGTCTACATATACAATGCCCAGTTTTCTGGCAACCGCTTTCGCAACGGTGCTTTTGCCGCTCCCTGCAGGGCCGTCCACTGCAATGGCAAATCTTTTCATAGTATTTCCTCCTTATTCCTGACAGACAAATTCCCCGGCCGTATAGCCTGTGGAAAACGCGATCTGCAGATTAAAACCGCCTGTATAGGCGTCTACATCCAGAACCTCCCCTGCGAAATGCAGGTTTTTCACCAGTTTGCTTTCCATGGTGGATGGATCGATCTCATCGGTTTCGATACCGCCGCAGGTCACGACTGCTTCGTTATAGCCTGTTACCCCTGTGATGGTCAGAGGAAGGCCTTTGATAAGCCCTAACAGCCGTTTTCTTTCTTCTTTCGTGATGCTGTTGACCTTCTTGCGGGGGTCGATCTCTGCCAGTTCGATAATAACAGGGATCAGCTTCTGGGGAAGCAGTTCATCCAGTGCGTTAACAAAATCCTTGTTTGCGAATTTTTCGAAGTCTCTCAGCAGTCTTGCATCCAGTTTCTTTTCATCCATGGCAGGCTTCAGGTCGATGTAGAGTTTGTAGCCTTCCTCAATGGTCAGGATGATATGTCTGCTGGCACTTAAAATGACAGGGCCGGAAACACCGAAATGTGTAAACAGCATTTCCCCGAAGTCTGTGTAGACCTTTTTCCCTTTATTATTTTTCACAGTGATTTCAATATTTTTCAGGCTCAGTCCCATCAGTTCATGGCACCAGTTTTCCGCTGTTTTCAGAGGAACCAGAGAAGGATACAGCTTTGTTACATGATGGCCTGCCGCCTTTGCGAAACGATAGCCGTCGCCGGTAGAGCCTGTCCCGGGATAGGACAAACCACCAGTGCATACAATCACGCCATCAGCTTTTTCCTCTTTGCCATTTTTCAGTCGGATGCCTGCCGCCTTACCATCTTCGATCAAAATGCTGTCCACAGGGCTTTCCAGATGGAGTTTTACCTTATTCTGCTTGATGTATTTTTCCAGCGCCAGAACTACATCCAGAGAACGGTCCGAAACAGGGAATACACGCTTGCCCCGTTCTACTTTCAGTTCCAGACCAAGGTTTCTGAAAAATTCCTGCAAGCCAAAACTGTCCAGCTGATAGAAAGCACTGTACATGAAATAAGGATTGCCGGGAATATTATCCAAAAGCCCTTCCACATCACTGTCATTGGTCACATTGCAGCGGCCTTTGCCTGTAATGAGGATCTTCTTACCGATTCGATTATTTTTTTCGTATAAATGCACTTCATGGCCTTTTTCCGCCGCACGGCCTGCTGCCATCAGCCCTGCCGCACCCGCGCCGACCACGATCACTTTTTTCTTCATATCATTCACCCTTTTTGAGCAGCTCTGCCATTTCCAAATGCGCCTTGTCGTTCAGCGTCATCAGTAATTTTCTGCCGTCTTCCATTACATCCAGCATGGTGATGGATGTATTTGTCATCCATGTTTTACGATAAAAGGCATCGCCCATTTCCAAAAGACCAACCAACATGACCCTCAGCAAGCCGCCGTGGGAAATGATCGCAACATTCTGCCCTTTATGTCTTTCTGCCAGAATGTTAAAGCCTTCAATGGCACGCTCCATGGCGATCTGGAAGGAGCCTTCCCCGGGAACGGGATGATCGAAGGGGTCTTTGAAGAAATCTGTATAGGCTCTGCCGAATTTTTCAGAAAGTTCCTCGATGGTATGCCCTTCCCATTCACCAAAGTTGATTTCGATAAAATGTTCATCCTTGATGGGTGTCAGACCATGGGAAGCAGCGACAGGCTCTGCCGTTGCCACTGCCCTGTCCAGAGGAGATACATACACCACATCCAGAGGAAGATACTTAAAACGTTCCCCCAGAAGACGGGCCTGTTCCACACCTGCATCATTCAGCTGTATATTCGTGCGTCCCTGATAACGGCCGCCTTTATTCCAGTCTGTTTCACCATGACGGATCAGATAAAATCTTGTTCTTTTATTTTCCATGAGGTTATTCCCTCCATTCAGTCCATATTTTCCTAATATATTATTTTACCGCAAGAGGCGGCGTCTTTCAAGCAGAAAAGAAACCGCATCCAGTTCTTACAACTTTCTTACAATATTAGCACCTTCGTTGTAAAACAGATATCTCCATGCTATATTGAAAACAAAAGGTGATGGGTATTTGGGATGATATTTTAGATTTGGTTTTGTTTGTCGTAGATGATATCATTGATTTTTTCCGAACCGGATGGAAAGAAAAAAAAGAACGAAAAAAACGTCAGAAAGAAGAAGACGAAAGACAGAGGAAAGCAGACAGAGAAAGACCTTTATAAAACGGAGTTGTGTATTATGGAAAACAAACTCATAAACTATAAATCCTACTTCAAAGAACTGGAAACGGCCTGTGATATTTCTGATGAAAGCGAAAGAGAACTGCGCCTTTCTCTACTCAGAAAAATTCAGGATGCTGCATTGGAATGGGAATGTCACATACAGGATTATTCCTACAAACAGTTCTGCAAAGAACTAGAGGAAAGAGGTATCCGCTTCACACCTGTCAATGACCGCACAACAAAAGCAAAATGGACAAAACTGTTCGCTGCTTCCATTTCCAAAGAAGACCGAAAACTCGTCCATTTTGAACAATACAGATGGCATCTGTTCAGCTTTGAACTGCTGAATGCCCTGACCGATGACAACGCCAGAACCGCCTTTGATACAGAGCCAAAGAATTCTGTTTATCTTTTCTGGCAGCACACAGATAAAGCCTATCTGGTGGAAAACGCCCATCTGTTCATGGCAGAAGACTTTGACCACGAATTTATCCCCTTCAGCGATTTCTATCTGTTCAGTCCTGAAGGGAAATGGACGTACATCCACACCCATGAGATCATGTGCGGCCCTTATTTTTACAAACTGCCATAAAAAATCAGACCTCTACTTTCGTAGAGGTCTTTCGCTTTACAGTTTTTTCAGATATTTCACTTCTTTTTCCGTTAGATGACGGTATTTACCTTTCTGGAGATCACCCAGTTTCAAGTCACCGGTCGCCACTCTCTGAAGCTGTGCAACGGGATGCTTGATGGCTTCACACATCTTACGAACCTGTCTGTTTCTGCCTTCGTGGATGATGATCTCCGCAGTGCAGAAACGACCATCCTTATCCTTTTCTATGATCTGGATCTTTGCAGGTTTTGTTCTCACACCATCAATGGTAACGCCTCTGCGGAATTTCTGCAGTGCGCCTTCATCAGGGATGCCATACAATTTTGCAATGTATGTCTTATCCACATCATGCTTGGGATGGGTCAGTTTATAAGTCAGATCACCGTCATTTGTCAGCAGCAACAGACCGGAGGTATCATAATCCAGTCTGCCAACCGGGAAGATGCGTTCATTGACGCCTTTGATCAGATCAACAACGGCAGGTCTTCCGAACTGTTCCTTTGCTGTTGTCACATATCCTACAGGCTTGTTCAGCATGATATAGACCATTTTTGTCTCCTTGGTATCGATCTTTTTATCCAGATAAGTCACCTCATCTTTTTTGGGGTCGATTTTACAGCCCATTTCTGTGACCACCTTGCCATTCACTTTTACCTTACCCTGGGCGATCAGTTCTTCCGCCTTTCTGCGGGAGGCAACGC
>JAFRZQ010000306.1 GCA_017442465.1 Anaerotignum sp.
GAAAGATGTAAAAACAAAGGCGTTTCCCTGTATATCGCTCTGCCTAGAGTGGCAAGGGAATGGAACGCAGAAAAGGACCAGCCCATGATCGATATGCTCATCAATAGCGAAATCGATGGTTTCCTCGTTCGTTCCGCAGGTCAGTTCGATCAGGTAAAAGACAGCGGTAAGAAGATCGTTGTGGACTATAACCTGAACGCCATGAACAGACAGACTGTGGAATACTGGAAAGAACAGGGGGCCGATAATGTATGCCTGTCTGTAGAAGCCAACCTGCAGGAAATCAACCAGATGGGTGACAGAGACTGCGAAATGGTGGTTTACGGCTATCTGCCTTTGATGAAGACCCAGCAGTGTCCCATCGGTAATTATGCCGGCGGCAAGGATGGTCATAAATACTGTTCCGAAAGAAATAATGAAGACCTGTATTTCCTGCGTGACAGAAAAGGTGTGAAATTCCCTCTGATGACAGACTGCGAACGCTGCGTCTGCACCATCCTGAACGGAAAACCTCTGTTTACGCTGAAATTCTATGATGAAATTCTGGAAAGTACCACAGGCTATGTTCGTCTGGACTTTACAAAGGAAGGTCCCGGCAGAACAGAAAAGATTGCAAGGGCTTACGGAGAAATGACGGCAGATGTGGAACGCATCAGCCCTGCGACCCGTAACCTTCTGGGAGAAATGAGTGAAAAAGGCAATACGAAAGGCCATTTCTTCCGTGGAGTGGAGTGATTTGAATGTTTGATCTGATCATTATGCTGAGCCGATATGCATTTATCGTATACATCGTCCTGTTTTTGTGGCAGGGCGTTGTTTACGTGGCTTATGAACAGGGAGGCTATCTGGGAAGCCCCTATACGGCGGTATCTATCCAGCGTCGTCTGGTGGTGCTGATGCATATCACAGCATTTCTGATTCTTTCATATAATCGGGATACGCATTTATTCGATGTGACAGCATTGATTTTTGGTGCGGTCTCATTCATCTTCCTATTGGCAGCGGTCAAACTGCTGGACAGATTCTATTATGAAGGCTGTCCGCTGATCTGGACAGGGATGCTGTTTCTGATGGATCTTAGTCTCATCATGCTGCAGCGGGTGGAGCCTTATCTGGCACACCGTCAGCTGATGTGGATGTGCATTGGCCTGGCGGGGATGCTTTTTCTGCCGTTCTTTTTCCGGCTGATCCCCCGGTTTGAGATATTTGAATGGGCGTATATCATTGCCTGCTATGGATTGCTTCTATGTACCAGACTGTTTGGTATTTCCAAGGGGGGCTCTACCAACTGGCTTTCCTTTGGCATCGGACCGATCGATATTACCTTTCAGCCCTCGGAGATCGCAAAGTTCCTGTTTGTATTCTATCTTGCCAGTGTGTTCCGTAAACGGGTGGACTGGAAACAATTCCTGACAACAGCCATTCTGAGTGCAGGGCTGGTGTTTCTGCTTGTTTTGCAGAAAGATTTGGGCAGTGCGTTGATTTTCTTTATGACTTATATGGTCATGCTGTATATTGCCACATCCAATGAATTTCTGTTCCTTATAGGAATGGGCGCAGCCAGCGGTGCTGCGGCTGTGGCTTATAAGCTGTTCTCTCATGTTCGTGTACGTGTGGCAGCCTGGCAGAATCCCTGGGCGGATATCGATACCGGCGGGTATCAGATCGTCAGTTCTCTCTTTGCCATCACCACATGGGGGTTATTTGGCAGCGGGCTGACAAAGGGGATGCCCAGAAGCATCCCTGTCGTAGAGAGCGATATGATCTTTGCAGCCATCTGCGAGGAATTTGGTGCTATCTTTGGTATGGGTGTGATTGGCATATTTATTATGATCCTGTTCCGCGGCGTGCGTATCGCTCTGGATTGCGACAGAAGATATTACAGCATTCTGGCCATTGGGGTAACGACCATGATCTCTTTCCAGGCCTTTATCATCCTTGGCGGCGTTATTAAACTGATCCCTCTGACTGGGGTGACACTACCTTTCGTCAGCTATGGCGGCAGTTCTGTTCTGGTCAGCCTTATGATGATCGGCCTTCTGCAGTGGGTATGCGTATACTGCGAGCAGCAGAGCATGGAAGAACAGGAGCGATTGCAGGAATTGCAGTTTGGAGGTGGCTGGGATGAATAACATGAAGCGAAGTGTACGCCGTGTGTTCTGGCTGCTGGCACTGTGTTTCTTTTTATTACTGGGTTACCTTGGAAAACTTGTTCTGGTGGATAGAGATGAGATTTCCGGCAATGCATATAACTCTCGCCTGCGCTATGTGGATGAAACCATCCGCAGAGGCGATATTCTGGACAGAGAAGGGGAACTGCTTGCGACAAGCACTTTGCAGAATGACGGTACTTATAGCAGAGAATACCCCCGCGCCCGCATGGCAGCCCATATCACAGGCTACAGCAGTGTGGCGAAAAGCGGGGTGGAAGCGGCGGAAAATTTCACTCTGATGGCACTGAAAAATGAATTTTTTCAGCGTGTCAGCAGTATCATAAAAGGAACGGAACTGATGGGAAACAGTGTTGCATTGACTGTTGATATGGATATACAAAGCACAGCGGGAAATCTGCTTGGCAGTGCCAAAGGTGCCATTGTTGTAATGGAACCATCTACAGGCAGAGTATTGGCCCTGCAGGCATATCCGGATTTTAATCCCAATACAGTGGCAAATCAGTGGGAGATCCTGCGGGATCATGCGGATAGTCCATTGGTCAACAGAGCGACGCAGGGCATCTATCCTCCGGGGTCTACATTCAAAACGGTAACGGCACTGGCGGCAATGGAACATCTTTCCGGCTGGCAGAATTTTACGGTGGAATGCACAGGTGAAGCGGATTTTGAAGATAAAGTCATCCATTGTTACAATAATAAAGCCCATGGCACCGTGGATATGAAAGCAGCCATGGCGGCATCCTGCAACTGCTATTTCGCGGCTCTGGCGGAACAGATCGGTGCAGGTGATCTGGCGAAGACCATGCGTCAGGTCGGCATGGACAAGGTAAGCCATTTTGAGCTGGAGACCAGCAGAAATAATATCTTTTTAGAAAAAGGTGCGACAGAAAGTGAATTGGTGGAAACAGCCATTGGACAGGGCAGAACAGGGGTGACGCCTCTGTATATGGCAATGCTGGCCTCTGCTATAGCCAATGAAGGGCTGATGATGCAGCCATATATCGTAGATCATGTGGTCTATCCTGACGGCGGGATCGGGAAACAGAAGGTTCCTGAAAAACTGATGGAGATCTGTTCTGCGGATGAAGCTGCTGTGCTGAAGGATATGATGACAGAAGTTGTAACAAGTGGTACCGGGACTGCAGCGGCGGTCAGCGGTGTAACCGTGGCAGGCAAAACCGGTACAGCAGAAAATGCGACGGGCAATGACCACAGCTGGTTTATCGGTTTTGCTCCTGCGGAGGACCCGAAGGTAGCAGTGGCGGTGCTGATCGAAAATTCCAATTATGGCAGTGCAACACCCATTGCAGGACAGATGATCCGTGCAGCATTAAACGAACTGGAAGAATAAGAGGTGCGCAGATGGAACTGAAGTTTGACACATCAAAAACATATGCCATTGCGCTGGAAGGCGGCGGAGCAAAAGGTGCCTATGAAGCGGGTGTCTGGAAAGCCCTTGAAGAAGCCGGTGTCAGCTATCATGCCGTGGCTGGAACCTCTGTTGGCGCTTTGAATGGTGCCATGATGGCTACCCGTGATCTGAAAACGGCACTGAAACTTTGGGAAACTATCAGTTTTTCTCAGGTGTTTGATGCAGATGACGAACAGATGAAAAAAATATATGACAGAAACCTGGAAGGGCTGGATATCAAAGGCCTTCTTAAGGATTTTGTTGGAATACTGAAGGATGGCGGTCTGGATATCGAGCCGTTGAAACTGATGATGATGGAATATATCGATGAAGAAAGAGTGCGTGAGTCGGATATCGAGTTTTTCTTTGTGACCTATTCCCTGACAGATAAGCAGGAGGTGGAGATCGATGCCCATGAACTGGAGGAAGGAAAACTGATCGATATGCTTCTTGCCAGTGCTTATGTACCGGGATTCCAGCGAAGGAAGCTGGACGGGAAGGAATATGTGGACGGCAGCGTGCAAAACATCGTTCCGATAGATTCCCTGTTAAAAAGAGGATACAAGGACATTATCATGATCCGCATCTACGGACTTGGTTTTGAGAAAAAAACAAAAATACCGGAAGATGTCAATCTGATCACGATCGCGCCAAAAGAAAAACTTGGCGGGATACTGCAGTTTGATCCGGAAAGCACAAAGAAGGATATGACCCTTGGATATTATGACGGTATGCGGATGCTGTATGGGCTGTACGGCGAAAAATATTATATCGATCGGCAATGGACAGAAATGCAGGCATATCTTGCTCTGAAGACATTGTCGGAGAAGGGGATGCATAAAGCAGGTTCTCTGAGAGAATTTAACGAAAGGATCCTCCCCAGATTTGCACGAAAAATGAAGGTGAAAGAGGGAGATTATTACGAGGTACTGATTCGCTTTCTGGAGAAACAGGCAGAGCTTGCCGGTATTTCGCCTTTTCAGATCAGAACAGAAGCAGAACTTTTGCAGGAGATCATAGAAAACAGAGAAAAGTAAGATGGTCATACAGAGCAGGACTTTTTGATAGTATTTTATTAAAAAGACCTGCTTTTTATTTTTTTAACAAAAAAATGTGCAGTTGCTAAACGGATAAACAGTGGAAAAGGGTGATGAACAGGCAGAAATGATAGGTGCTCTTTTGAGCCATGAAAGAAATGAAACCATAATATTGCATAAAATTTAACAAAGTTGCTGTTTGGAAAAGGGATATGGAAAAGCCTTCAATGCCGATAGGATTAAAAATACAGGGATTCATAAAGGCGGAGCCCATTGAAATCCGATTTGTAAAATGCATATCATCCCATGGATTTTACAAAAACCCGTGGGAAAAAAGAAAAAAATAAGACTGTTTTTACAAAAAAAAATGAAAAATAGGTAGCATGCAAAGTACTTTGTATACAAAAAACTTCGTTTTCGTGGCGTTGTGGCGTTTTTTGGAACTTTTTCTGAAATAAAAACAAATTTTTAACAATTTAGGTTGAAATGTAAAAACTTTGATGATATAATCAAGGCAATGCAGGAGGACTATGTCCATAAACCTGTAGAAACGAATGACGAGACTTATATTCAGTGAAGGAAAGGATATAGGTTTTTTCTGATGTCATTCGAAGGGTGACTCGCGATTTAGCAACACGGGGACAGCGAGTCCGGCCCAAACATTCTTCATGATTGTTTATCGCATGGTCAAATATACGATAGAGGAGGGAAACGAGGATGTATACAATGGGCATTGACGTCGGCTCCGCTTCTTCCAAGGTAGTGATCCTGAAAGACGGTAAAGACATCGTTGCTGCAGAAGTTGTACAGGTTGGTACAGGTTCTACAGGTCCCAAGAAAGCAATCGACATGGCTTTCGAAGCAAGTGGTCTGAAACAGGAAGACATCGCCTTCACTGTTGCCACAGGCTACGGCAGATTTTCTCTGGATGCTGACAAACAGTTCTCCGAGATCAGCTGCCACGCAAAAGGTATTTTCTTTTTGGTACCCACTGCACGTACTATCATTGATATCGGCGGTCAGGACGCGAAAGCGATCAGACTGGATAACAAAGGTGGTATCAAGCAGTTTTTTATGAACGATAAATGTGCGGCAGGTACAGGTCGTTTCATCGAAGTTATGGCCAGAGTTCTGGAAACAACACTGGATGAAATGGCGACACTGGACGAACTCGCAACAGACACAGCACCTATCAGCAGTACTTGTACTGTATTTGCTGAATCTGAAGTTATTTCTCAGCTTTCCAAAGGCACAAGCAGAAATAACATTGCAAAAGGGGTTCATATGTCCGTAGCTAGCAGAGCTTGCGGCCTCGCTTACAGAGGCGGCCTGGAAAAAGACGTTGTCTTCACAGGCGGCGTTGCAAAAAATGCAGGCGTAGTAAGAGCTGTGTCTAGCGTATTGAAAACAGATGTAATTGTGGCACCCAATCCACAAACAACAGGCGCTCTCGGTGCGGCACTGTTCGCATACGAAGCGGCAAACAAAAAATAATAAGAAAGAGGGATTAGAATGAGTTTAACACAAGGCATGGCAGCAAAAAAATTGTTAGGCTACTATCAGAACAAAGCTGATCAGGACGCAAGAGAAGCTAAAGCAAGAGGCGAACTGGTTTGCTGGTCCGCATCCGTAGCTCCTTCCGAATTCTGCGTAACAATGGGTATTGCAATGATCTACCCCGAAACACACGCAGCTGGTATCGGTGCTAGAAAAGGTGCTATCGATATGCTGGATGTTGCAACAAGAAAAGGTTACAACATTGACTGCTGTTCTTATGGTAGAGTAAACATGGGTTACATGGAATGTCTGAAAGAAGCAGCTATCACAGGTAGAAAACCCGAAGTTCTGGTTAACTCCCCTGCAGCTGACGTTCCTCTGCCCGATCTGGTAATCACATGTAACAACATTTGTAACACACTGCTGAAATGGTACGAAAACCTGGCTGCAGAACTGGATATCCCCTGCATCGTAATCGACGTACCTTTCAACCACACAATGCCTATCCCCGAATATGCAAAAGCATATATCGCTGATCAGTTCAGAAACGCTATTTCTCAGCTGGAAGTAATCTGCGGCAGACCTTTCGACTGGAAAAAATTCAAGGAAGTTAAAGACCAGACACAGCGTTCCGTATACCACTGGAACAGAATCGCTGATATGGCTAAATACAAACCCTCTCCTCTGAATGGTTTCGACCTGTTCAACTACATGGCACTGATCGTAGCTTGCCGTTCCCTGGACTATGCTGAAATCACATTCAAAGCATTCGCAGATGAACTGGAAGCTAACCTGAAAGCTGGCGTTTACGCTTTCAAAGGCGCAGAAAAAACAAGATTCCAGTGGGAAGGTATCGCTGTATGGCCTCACCTGGGTCACACATTCAAAACAACAAAGAACCTGGGCGCTATCATGACAGGTACAGCATATCCCGACCTGTGGAACCTGGAATATGATGCAAACGATGAATCCCTGCACTCCATGGCAGAAGCTTACACAAAAATCTACATCAACACATGCCTGTCCAACAAAGTTGATGTTCTGCTGAAGATCATGGAAAAAGGTCAGATCGATGGTACAATCTACCACCTGAACAGATCTTGTAAGCTGATGTCCTTCCTGAACGTAGAAACAGCTGAAATCATCAAAGGCGTAAACGGCAAACCTTACGTATCCTTCGATGGTGACCAGACAGACCCTAACGTATTCTCCCCTGCACAGTACGAAACACGTGTACAGGCACTGGTAGAAATGATGGAAGCTAACTTAGCAGCAGAATAATTTTTGAGGAGGAGAAAACGATGAGTAAAGTAGAAGCTATCTTATCCCAACTGAAAGAAGTTGCAGCTAATCCTAAAAAAGCAATGGATGACTATAAAGCTGAAACAGGTAAAGGCGCTGTAGGTATCATGCCTATCTACGCTCCCGAAGAAATGGTACACGCAACAGGTTACCTGCCTATGGGTATCTGGGGTGCTCAGGGCAAACAGATCTCCAAAGCACGTACATACCTGCCCGCATTCGCATGCTCTATCATGCAGCAGGTTATGGAACTGCAGTGTGAAGGCGCTTATGATGAACTGGCAGCAGTTCTGTTCTCCGTTCCTTGTGACACTCTGAAATGTCTGTCCCAGAAATGGAAAGGCGCTAACGCTGACAAAGTTATCGTATTCACACACCCTCAGAACAGAGGCCTGGAAGCAGCTAACAAATTCCTGGTAACAGAATATGAACTGGTTAAAGCACAGCTGGAAGCTTACCTGGGCGTTAAAATCACAAACGCAGCTCTGGAAAACTCCATCGCTATCTACAACGAAAACAGAGCAGTTATGCGTGAATTCGTTAAAGTAGCAGCTGAATACCCTCAGGTTATCAGCGCTGTTGACCGTCATGCTGTATTCAAAGCAAGACAGTTCATGCTGAAAGAAAAACACACAGCACTGGTTAAAGAACTGATCGCTGAAGTAAAAGCTATGCCCGTACAGCCTTGGGATGGCAAAAAAGTTGTTGTTACAGGTATCATGCTGGAACCCAACCAGGTTCTGGAAATCTTCGACGAATTCAAACTGGCTATCGTTGATGACGATCTGGCTCAGGAATCCAGACAGATCCGTGTTGACGTTCTGGACGGCGAAGAAGGCCCTCTGTACAGAATGGCAAAAGCATGGCAGCAGATGTACGGTTGCTCCGTTGCAACTGATACAAAGAAAGGCAGAGGCAAAATGCTGATCAACAAAGTTGCTCAGACAGAAGCTGACGCAGTTATCGTTGCTATGATGAAATTCTGTGATCCCGAAGAATGGGATTACCCTGTATACTACAGAGAATTCGAAGAAAAAGGCATCAAAAACCTGATGATCGAAGTTGACCAGGAAGTTACATCCTTCGAACAGGTTAAAACAAGACTGCAGTCCTTCGTAGAAATGCTGTAATTCTTACCGCATTATCTCTGACGGAAATGTAAATAAACAGGGGTAGGCGACTACCCCTGTTCTTCTAATATTTTGAAGCAAAACGAAAAAATTTTTATAGGAGGTCTAACATAATGGCTAGACAGGTAAAAATTATCACTGCTGCTGAAGCTGCTGCGCTGATCAAAAACGGCGATACAGTTACAACAAGTGGTTTCGTAGCATCCGCTATTCCCGAAGCTCTGGACAGAGCTGTTGAAGAAAGATTCCTGGCAACAGGTGAACCTAGAGATCTGTTCTATGTATACTGCGGTTCTCAGGGTAACAAAGACGGTCGTGGTGCTGAACACTTCGCACACGAAGGTCTGCTGAAAAGATTCATGGCTGGTCACTGGGCAACAATCCCTGCTATGCAGAAACTGGCTCTGGACAACAAAATCGAAGCTTACAACGTTTCTCAGGGTGCTCTGTGCCACCTGTTCAGAGACATTGCTGCTCATAGACCCGGCTACCTGACAAAAGTAGGTATGGGTACATTTATCGACCCCAGAAACGGCGGCGGTAAAGTAAACGCAAAAACAACAGAAGATTACATCAAACTGGTTAACTTCGAAGGCGAAGACTATCTGTTCTACCCTGCATTCCCTATCAATGTAGCTATGATCAGAGGTACATACGCTGACGAAGCTGGTAACATCTCCTTCGAAAAAGAAGTTTCTCCTCTGGAAGGTACATCCGTATGCCAGGCTGTTAAAAACAGCGGCGGTATCGTTATCGTTCAGGTAGAAAAAGTTGTTAAAGCAGGTACACTGGATCCTCGTCTGGTTAAAGTTCCCGGCATCTACGTTGACTACGTAGTAGTTGCTGATCCTAAAGATCACCAGCAGACACTGGATTGTGATTACGATCCCGCTCTGTCCGGCGAAATGAGAAACCCTGACGTTGCTCCCGCTCCCCTGCCTCTGGACGCTAAGAAGATCATCGGTCGTCGTGGCGCTCTGGAACTGGAAAAAGACGTTGCAGTTAACCTGGGCGTAGGTGCTCCTGAATACGTTGCTTCCGTAGCTAACGAAGAAGGTATCGGCGACTTCATGACACTGACAGTAGAAGGCGGCGCTGTTGGCGGCGTACCCGCTGGCGGTATCAGATTCGGTGCTGCTTACAACGCAGACGCACTGCTGGATCAGGGCTACCAGTTCGACTTCTATGATGGCGGCGGTCTGGACCTGTGCTATCTGGGTCTGGCTGAATGTGACCCTAAAGGCTGCATCAACGTTTCCAGATTCGGTCCTCGTATCGCTGGTTGCGGTGGTTTCATCAACATCACACAGTGCACACCTAAAGTATTCTTCTGCGGTACATTTACAGCAGGCGGTCTGAAAGTTAAAGTTGAAGACGGCAAAGTTGTAATCGTACAGGAAGGTAAACAGAAAAAATTCGTTAAATCTGTTGAACAGATCACATTCAACGGCGACATCGCTAACGAACGTGGTCAGCAGGTTATGTACATGACAGAAAGATGCGTATTCGTTCTGAAAGAAGACGGCCTGCACCTGACAGAAATCGCTCCTGGTATCGATCTGCAGACACAGATCCTGGATCAGATGGAATTCGAACCTATCGTTGATAGAGACGAAAACGGCGAAATCAAACTGATGCCTGCTGCTCTGTTTGCACCCGGTCTGATGGGCCTGAAAGAAATGAAAGCTTGATTTTTAACAGAATCTTCTAAATTTCATACATAAAAATTTGCCCTCGTCCTTATGGACGGGGGCTTTTTTCATTTTTCTTTATTGTAATATTTATCTGGGCAGGATTGTTGATCAGATTTCCGCGGAAATCAAAACGAGAACCATGACAGGGACAATCCCAGCTTTTTTCGTCAGGATTCCAATCCAGCTGACATCCAAGGTGAGGGCAGCGAATATCTACTGTGTGGATTTCTCCATTTTCATCTTTGTATACGCCTGTTTTTTCTCCATTAATTTCTATAATACCGCCGTGTCCTGCGGGAAGTTCTGATGCGGTTTCTTCGGGAAGTTTGAAGAATCTTTTTATATAAGTTTTTGTGGCCTCCTTCATTTCGCAGGCAATTCCCTCTACAGCATCCATAGAAAAACGTTGTGGATCGAAAACATCTGCATAAGGGTTTTTCTTGCCACAGATCATATCTCGAATGATCATTGCTGAAACCATGGAAGATGTCATTCCCCATTTCTGAAAGCCGGTAGCAACATACCAATAAGGCTTTGCAGATGCATATTGTCCAATGTAGGGAATACCATCAGCGGGTATACAGTCCTGGGCAGACCAGTGGGCGATTTCTTTGGCATTGGGGAAAAGTTCTTTTGCTTTATTGCGCAGATTATCATATCTGCCGCCGTTCTTATTTTCTCCTGTACGATGTCCCTCGCCGCCGAATAACAAGTAGTTTTTGTATTTTCGGAAAGAATAGATGATCTCTCCGTTGCCAAGATACATACCATCCGAAGGAACAGCATTTTCCAAAGCCAGCACATAAGAACGGTCCTGATGCAGCCGCATGAAGTATAATCCCGGAAAATTGATGAAGGGATAGTGGGTTGCGAAAACAATATGTTCTGCTGTAACAGTAGCTTTTGGAGTTTTCAGAAGATGTTCTTCTACGGAAAGAACAGGCGTCTTTTCGTATATTTCCAGATTATCCGAGAGATGTTTGATAAATTTCAAAGGATGAAACTGGGCTTGATTGTTGAAACGCACAGCATAAACATTTTCAAATGGCAGAGGAATCTGTTCTGTGAGAGACGCGGGCAGTCCAAGGGAAACAGCGGCATCGACCTCTGCTTGCAATTTGTTTTTGTCTTTCGCGTAAATATATGCACTGGTTTCTTCAAAATCGCAGTCAATATTTTCATTTTTAATTAGGTTTCGGTACATCTCAATAGCTGTTTCGTTTGCCATAGCATACTGACGGGCTTTTTCTGTTCCGAAAGTTTCAATCAGATTTGCGTAGATCAAATCGTGTTGAGAAGTGATTTTTGCGGTTGTGTTTTTTGTTTGTCCGCTAGCAATGCGATCTGCGTCCAGAACGATTACATTTTTCCCTGCTTTTTGAAGAAGATAAGCAATTAGGATTCCTGCCATTCCTGCACCAATGACAGCAACTTCTGTTTCCAGATCGTTCTGTAATGGTTTGCGGTGGGGGATAGAGCAGGTTTTTGTCCAAATAGATTCCATAGGGGCCTCCTAAGATGTTTTTTCTTAACATTTCAGGATTTTTTTGTTTTTTGCATGGGAAATACAGGAATAAAAGAAGGTTAAAGGAATAATGATCTTGATTTTATCCATATTAAGATAAAAGGAGGAATGGAAATGGACTTTAAGAACAGCGAAACAAGGGAAAACCTGATGCGGGCTTTTGCAGGAGAAAGCCAGGCCAGAAACCGATATACCTTTGCGGCAGAGCAGGCGAAAGAGCAGAAACTGCATGTGGTTGAAGCAGTATTCAGATTTACGGCGGATCAGGAAAAGGAGCATGCGGAAATATTCTATAATCACCTGAAAGAACTGGCAGGAGAAAATGTGCACATCGACGGCAGTTATCCGGTAGATATCTATGAAACAGTACTGGAAGTATTGAAAGCGGCCGAGCATAATGAATATGAGGAATTTGATCCTGTATACAAAACATTTGGAGATAAGGCAATGCAGGAAGGGTTTCCAAAAGTTGCAGCATCTTTTCATCAGATCGCTAAGATTGAAAAGGTGCATGGGGAGCGATTCGGGGAACTGGCAAAACAGCTGGAAGAAGGGAAGCTGTTTGTTTCTGATGTGGAATGCAAATGGATGTGCCTGAACTGCGGGTTTGTGTTTGAAGGGAAGGAAGTACCGCAGCAGTGCCCTGTCTGTCAGCATGACAAAGGATATTTTATTCGTTTTGCATTGGCGCCGTACACAGCATAAAAATAAGCCCCCTTTTTATCAGGGGGCTTGTTTATAGTTAAAAAGGAGCATTTTCGATTTCGCTGCCGTTGATGGTGGCTTTCTCATCATCTTCCAGAGGAATGATGATGCATTTTTTGCCATTGATGATTTCTGTTTTGATCACAGGCAGTTTTTCGGGGGAAACAGTCAGAATGATTTCTTTTTCGGCTGCTTCTGCAGGAATTTCCTTTTCTTCCAGCTGCTGCTTCAGGGATTCTACTTCCAGAGCCAGAATCTCTGCCTTTTTCTGAGCTGCCCGGGCGTTCAGGGCTTTGTTATCAATAAGATTTTCTGCCAGGGGAGGGGTGTCTCCAAATTCTTCCTGACAGATTTCTTCAACTTTGGCGATCACATCTTCGGAAAGACCTTTATCAGCCATGACTTCCCGGATAGAGGAAGATGTCAGAAAAACAGGTTCGTTTTCAAATACGTTTTTGTGTTCATCCACCATATCACTCAGATCTTGCTGGATATCCAGGATGATATCCTTTGCGTCTTCTGCTTCTGCAGAAATGACTTCTTTCAGAATGGAATGGAAGACCTTTTTTTCTTCTGCGGCAGTACGTTTTGGTTCGCAGCCCAATGCTTCACGCATAAAATCAGGCTGAGCCTTTTTGGCATCTTTCACAAAATAACCCATGGCATTCACATCACTGCTTCTGTCAGAAAAGGCGGGAAACAGGAAACCTGTTTCGGGTACGGAAACCACCCAGTCACGAATACGGGGAGCGATCACATTCTTATCTTTATGATACCCCAGGCCGGCCTTTGTCAATTCTACGGGACAGATGGCACAGAGAATGTATTCATAGACCTCTTCGGATTCATCCAGTTTGTTATTATCGGTTGTTTTCAGAGGAACGTCATAGGCATCATGGAACAGAAGGATCAGATAATTCCCTGCGTAGTCATATTCTTTAATGATGCGTTCATACAGTACATCCAGAAGACCGTCAGACTTCAGGCCGCTATCACGCAGACCGAGGAAGAATTTTTGGGCTTCGGTACCTTCTTCGTCCTTCAGGAAAGAGAGCTCCAGAAGGTTATTACCGATGGTGCCGGAGAGCGCTTTTTTGGCGATTTCCAGATATTTATAAAATTCCTCCTCATCCAGGCTGAGGAATGTTTCATTCATATGTAATACAATGTTTTTCTGGCTGTCTACATAGCAGCCGCGCATTTTTGTAAAGGTGCAGCCATCTTTTTTCAGACGGCGTTTCAGTTCAAGGATATCTTTTTTCTGCATAGTATTTCCCTTTCTACCACAAGAGTCATTTGTCCCATCATTATATCGATTTTGAGAAAACTCTGCAAGACTTTCGATTTGTTGATCTTTACTGTAAATTTTCGGTAAAAATATACAAAAACACTGGGAAAGGATTCCATTTTATGGCATTCTGTGCTATGCTTTGTGTGTATGTTATTAAACCTTTTATGATGAAAAAAAGGAGGAGTACAACATGAAAAAATTATTTTCTATGCTGTTGACGGCAGCGATGGTAATGGGGTTATCCGTTCCCGTCATGGCAGGCGACATGGATGGCAAACTGGTGATTATGCATACAAATGACATCCATGGTCATTATGAAACAACAGAAGAACAGATCGGTATTGCCGGTGTGGCAGCACTGAAAAACTATTATGTGGATCAGGGTGCAGAAGTTCTCCTGGTTGACGCAGGGGACTTCTCTCAGGGCACAACACTGGTAAACCATGACAAAGGGCTGAAGGCGGCAGCATATCTGGTTGCAGCTGACTACGATGCAGTTTCCCTTGGTAACCATGAATTTGACTTTGGTCAGGAAGCAGTAAAAGATATTGCAGCAACGCTGAAAGCAGGACGTATCCCTGTTCTGGCTGC
Organism: Anaerotignum sp.; assembly: GCA_017442465.1. Lineage (GTDB taxonomy): Bacteria > Bacillota > Clostridia > Lachnospirales > Anaerotignaceae > Anaerotignum_A. The sequence goes on from JAFRZQ010000306.1 coordinate 14,358, forward strand.
AAATATCCTGAAAGCAGGTACAAACGAACCTTATTTTGGTGACAATATCGTATTTGAACTGGATGGCATCAAAGTAGGTATGTTCGGTCTGGATACAGCTGAAACACAGACAAAATCTGCTCCCAGCTCTGTAGCAGGCATGAAATTTTTAGATAAAGAAGAAATGTTTGCTCTGGCACAGGTACAGGTGGA
>JAFRZQ010000307.1 GCA_017442465.1 Anaerotignum sp.
CCGCCTGGATCATGCTTTCCACACTTTCCTTGCCATCGCAATAAGTAGTATGGGTATGTAAATTTACTTTTGGAAATCTGATCATTTTGTCATCTTCTCCTGTTTTACCTTATGGTCAATGACATGTCTGGACGCCAGTTCTTTTCTGATATCATCCAGAGAAATGCCCTGTTCCACCATCATGACCATCACATGATAGGCAAGGTCTGCAATTTCATAGATGGTTTCTGCTCTGTCCTCCGCTTTGGATGCAATGATCACTTCTGTGCATTCTTCACCGATTTTTTTCAGGATCTTGTCGATACCTTTTTCAAAGAGATATGTGGTATAAGAGCCTTCAGGCATATTTGTCTTTCTGCCCACCAGCATTTCATACAGACCATCGATAGAGAACTGGTGATAGTCAGGGTTGAGATAAACCACATCATTGAAGCAGGACTCTGTACCCAGATGGCATGCAGGGCCTTCCTTTACCACTTCTACTGTCAGGGCGTCTCTGTCGCAGTCAGCAACGATGGAAACGATATGCTGTACATTGCCGCTGGTGTCACCTTTTCTCCACAGTTCCTGTCTGGAACGAGACCAGAAACAGGTTCTGCCTTCGTCCATGCTGATCTGCAAGCTTTCTTTGTTCATGTAAGCCACTGTCAGCACCTTTTTGCTGTATGTATCTACAACGACTGCAGGGATGAGACCCTTTTCGTCGAATTTCAAATCTTCTATATTAAGCATATTTCGCACTCCTTTTTACTTGCGCACAACAATGCCTTCTTTATCTAACGTTTCTTTCAGGTCGCTGATTTTCACTTCCCCAAAATGGAAGATGGATGCCGCCAGACCTGCGTCAATAGTTGGTATTTCATTGAACAGTGTCACGAAATCCTGAATGGAGCCTGCACCGCCGGATGCAATAACAGGAACATTCACCAGTTCGCACACCTGTTTCAACAGTTCCAAATCGAAACCTTCCTTTACGCCGTCCGTGTCGATGCTGTTGACAACGACTTCCCCTGCGCCCATATCTACACAGCGTTTGATCCAACTGAGAGCCTCCATGCCGGTGTTTTCTCTGCCGCCTTTGGCAAATACCATGAACTTGCCATCCACGCGTTTCACGTCCACAGAAAGGACTACGCACTGATCGCCGTATTTCTTTGCCGCATCTTCGATGAGCTGAGGATTTCTGATGGCGCCAGAGTTTACGCTTACTTTGTCCGCACCACATTTCAGCACACGGTCAAAATCATCCAAGGTATTGATGCCGCCGCCAACTGTCAGAGGGATGAAGATATTCTGGGCTACTTCTGTCAGGATATCTGTAAAGAGCGCTCTACCTTCCGCAGATGCCGTGATATCATAAAATACCAGTTCATCCGCACCGCAGTCACTATAATATTTGCCCAGCTCCACAGGAGAGGAAACGTCGGAAAGGCCTTCAAATTTCACACCTTTTACCACCCTGCCATCTTTTACGTCCAGACAGGGAATGATTCTTTTTGTGATCATTTTATTTTCCTCCCTTCGTCAGTTCCACAGCGGCCTTCAGGTCAATGTTGCCTGTATAAAGGGCTTTGCCCAGAATGGCACCATACATCCCCATATCCGCCAGTTTTTTTACATCATCCAGTGTAGTCACGCCGCCGCTGGCAACGATATCCACGGAAAATTTTTCGGATAATTCTTTATATAATTCCAGATTGGTACCGCTCAGCAGACCATCTTTGGAAATATCCGTACAGATGATGGTTTTTACGCCGATCTTCTGCAGTTTTTCGCAGAAATCGAAACAACTTTCCTGAGAAACCTCTGTCCAGCCTTTGATAGCAACCATACCATCCTTGATATCTACGCCAACAGCAATCTTTTCGCCGTATTTCTGTACCATTTCTTCCAGAAAAACGGGGTTCTGCACTGCCGCCGTCCCCAGAATGACACGGAACACGCCTGCATCCAGATATTTTTTAATAACTTCTTCAGAGCGGATACCACCGCCCACTTCTACCAGAAGGCCACCGTTTTCCACAATATTTTTGATAGTTTCCAGATTGGGAGTGCCGCCGTCCTTTGCACCTTCCAGATCCACCACATGCAGATATTTCGCCCCTGCCGCCGCAAAGGATTTTGCCACTTCCGCAGGATTATCACTATAAACAGTTTTCTGTGCATAATCGCCCTTCACCAGACGCACCGCACAGCCGCCAATTAAATCGATTGCAGGAAATAATTCCATAAAACTACCTCCTTACAGTTCACAAAATGCTTTCAGAATTTTCAGACCAACTTCACCGCTCTTTTCGGGGTGGAACTGGGTGCCGTATACGTTGCCATTTTCCACAGAAGCAGTCAGTTCTGCGCCATATTCCGCTCTGGAGGAAACGAATTCGTCACAATCTACGCCAGCATAGGAGTGTAAAAAATACACGCAGTCCCCTTCGTTGATATATTTGAACAGTTTGGATACTTCTTTATCTTTAGGGAAAATCAGAGCGTTCCAGCCGATATGAGGCACTTTCAGACCCTCGCCAATCATGGGCGCAATGGGTTTTACACTGCCCTTGATAAGCCCCAGACCTTCATGTTCGCCGTATTCATAGTTCTTTTCCAAAAGCATCTGCATACCAAGGCAAATACCCAAGAGAGGTTTGCCGTTGGCCGCTTCTTCCAGAACCACCTTTTCCATACCGCTTTCACGCAGTTTCCGAATGGCATCTTCAAATGCACCTACGCCGGGCAGGATGATACGGTCCGCCGATTTGATCTCTTCAATATTGTTTGTTACCTTTGCCTCCGCCCCGATGAACTTCAGGGAACTCTGCAGGGAAAACAGATTCCCTACGCCGTAATCGATAATTGCGATCATTTATAATACCCCCTTTGTGGAAGGAATTTCATTTTTATAGGCTTCCTGCACCGCTACCGCTTTCGCCAGCGCACGGGCAACTGCCTTGAATGTACCTTCGATGATATGATGAGAATTTCTGCCACGGAACTGCAGGATATGCAGGTTCATTTTCGCATTTCTTACGAAAGCAATGAAAAATTCTTCTACCAGTTCTGTATC
>JAFRZQ010000308.1 GCA_017442465.1 Anaerotignum sp.
AAGGTCTATGATGACCTGATCTGTATCACTGTCAACGGCAGACCTCTGAAGCCCAAAACCCTGGGCCAGAAGAAGTATGTGGATATGATCAAAAATAACACAGTTGTATTTGGCATCGGCCCTGCCGGTACCGGTAAGACATACCTCGCCATGGCTATGGCCATCACAGCCTTTAAGAATAACGAAGTGAACCTTATCATCCTGACAAGACCTGCCATCGAAGCAGGGGAAAAACTGGGCTTCCTGCCCGGTGATCTGCAGCAGAAGGTAGACCCTTACCTGCGCCCCCTGTATGATGCACTGTACGAGATCATGGGTGCGGAAAACTTCATGAAAAATATGGAAAAAGGCCTGATCGAGGTGGCACCTCTGGCCTATATGCGCGGCAGAACGCTGGATAATGCCTTCATCGTGCTGGATGAAGCCCAGAATACAACGCCGGAGCAGATGAAAATGTTCCTGACAAGAATCGGTTATGGCTCCAAGGCGGTCATTACAGGCGACGTGACCCAGATCGACCTGGGCGAAGGCAAACGCAGCGGCCTGATGGAAGCAACAAAGATCCTGTCCGGCATCGAAGGGATCGGACAGATCACACTGACAAACAAAGACGTAGTGCGCCATCCTCTGGTGCAGAAAATCATCCTTGCATATGAAAAGTTCGAGAATAAGAAACGAGGCGATCAGGATGGCAAGAAAGAAAGACGTTTCCCCAAATAATAAGAAGGGGACAAAGGCCCGTCAGGGCATGTTGTTTGCGATAGCGGCGATCCTGACCTTTTTCTGCATCAGCACAGGCTCCCATACCACGAAGACAGATATGGTACAGGTGGGCTCTGTGGCGGAAAAACGGTATGTGGCAGAAAAGGATGCCGTTGACGTGGTAACGACAGAAAAACTGAAGGCAGCAGCGGCAGACAGCGTTGCGCCCATTTATATGCATGATTCCGTGGCGGAGGAAGAAAGCCGCAGGGAAGTCAATGAAATGTTCCAGGAACTGAACCGGATCCTTTACCGGCTGAAAGAGGATGAGAGCTTTTATGAAAAGGCGATGGAATCTCCCTGGAAACTGCCTGTTGTGCTGACGGAAAATCAACTGAATACCTATGGGGAACTGAGCAGTGCCAACCGCATCCTTTTTGCGGAGGACTGTATCAATGCCATGAACGGCGTGTATGAAGCGGGTGTGAAGGCGGATATGCTGGAAGAAGGCAGAGCCGCTGCAGCCGCAGCCTTTGACAATACCGCATGGAGCGGCAGCCTGAAAGATATGGCGGCAGCGGTTTTTGATGCTGCACTGGAGCCTAATCTGGTGCTGGACAGCACTGCCATGGAGGCGGAGCGTGAGACGAAGCGTGCGGAAGTGGAAAATGTAATGATCCGCAAAAACCAGAAGATCGTGGATGAGGGCGAGATCATTACCCAGGATATCTATGACAGACTGGTGAGTCTGGATCTGATCGGTTCTGCAGAATATACAGGAACGATGCTGCCCCTGATCGGCAGCCTTCTGATGACGGGGATCGTATTTGGTGCACTGTATCTTTTCTTCACATGGGGGAAGGGTATCGTTGTACTGAAATATAACGAAGTGAAAATGCTGTTCACGGTCTATGTGATCATGGTCATCCTGCTGCGGCTGATGGCAAATATCCCTTATTTCACACTGATCCCTCTGGGGCTGTTTGCGATGCTGGTCAGCGTTCTGATCGGCAGACGTGTGGCGCTCATTATGAACTCCCTGTTCTGTATCATCGGCTGTTTCATCTTTAATGGTGATGTGCAGTTTCTGATGTATTCCCTGCTGGTAGGTACATTAGGTGCCCTGCTGATCCAGAAGACGGATAAACGCCGTCTGATGGTCCCCATTGCAGCGGCTATGGGTATCCTGAGCTTTATCGCCATGTTTGGGGTAGGCCTGTTTTTTGAAAACGGATATTCTGCAGGGCTGCTGGCAGAGTGCATTTTTGCGGCACTGATGGGGCTTGTGTCTGTTATCATTGCAGTGGGCAGCCTGCCCTTCTGGGAAGCGGTTTTCGAAGCCAATACACCCCACCGCCTGCTGGAACTGACCAATCCCAACAACGAAGTATTAAGAAGGCTGATGATCGAAGCCCCCGGTACATATCACCATAGCCTGATCGTTGCAAATCTGGCGGAAACGGCGGCTTATGAGATCGGTGCCAATACGGCGCTGGCGAGGGCCGGGGCATATTATCATGATATCGGCAAGCTGAAGAACCCCCAGATGTTTTCCGAGAACCAGTCCGGCTATAATGTGCATGATGACCTGGCACCGGAAACCAGTGCGAAGATCATTACCCAGCACCCGAAGATCGGCGTGGAAATGGGCCTGGAATATAATCTGCCGCGGGTGATCATCGATGTGATCCGGGAGCACCATGGGACAAGCCTTGTGAAGTTCTTCTACTTTAAGGCGCTGAAGGAATATGGTGCAGAACTGGTGACAGAGGAAGAATATCGCTATCAGGGCGAGATCCCTTCTTCCCGTGAGTCTGCCATCGTTATGCTGGCGGATACGGTGGAAGCGGCGGTGCGTTCTGTTCTTGGTAAGGGACAGACACTGGAAGAAGCAGAAGCCCTCATCAAGACGCTGATGAAGGATAAACTGGATGATAACCAGCTGGACCGCAGCGGTCTTGGCATCCATGAACTGGAGATCATCCGAAAGGCATTTATTAAGGTATTCCACGGGATGTATCATGAAAGAGTGGCATATCCCAAGCAGGAAGAAATTGCAGAAGCGGCGAAAAAACCTGCGGAAGAAAATAGAGAGGAAGAAAACAGAGAGGAAGAAAACAGTGAATCTACTGATCGATAACAGAACAGAGGAACTGCTTTCCGCAGAACTGGAGGATGCGATCCAGAAAGCGGCGGCAGGATCTCTGAAATACGAAGCATTTGACGAAAACTGCGAGATCAGCGTTTCCATCGTGGATAACGAGGAGATCAGACAGATCAATAAGCAGTTCAGAAATATTGACAGAGCGACGGATGTCCTCAGTTTTCCCATGCTGACCTTTGACGGTGAGGAAGAGGCAGACAGAAATGAAAATGGTGAGATCATCCTTGGGGACATCATCATTTCTCTGGAACGGGCCAGAGAACAGGCGGAGGAATACGGCCATTCCCTGAAAAGGGAGATCGCCTTCCTGACTGCCCACAGCATGCTCCATCTTTTGGGCTATGACCATATGGAGCCGGAGGAGGAAGTGGAAATGTTCCGCAGACAGAAGGAGATCCTGATTCAGGCGGGATTTCCGAGAGAATAAGGCGAGGAGTGATTCTTTATGACAGATAAAGAACTGGCGATGATCGCAAGAGAAGCCATGGAACAAGCTTATGTACCCTATTCCCATTTTAAGGTTGGGGCGGCGCTTCTGGCGAAGGATGGTACAGTATTCAAAGGCTGCAATATTGAAAACGCATCTTATGGCGCGACCAACTGTGCAGAACGAACAGCCATTTTTAAGGCGGTATCCGAAGGTTACAGAGAATTCGAGAAGATCGCGATCGTGGCGTCCAGCGGAGATATCGCATCTCCCTGTGGCATCTGCCGACAGGTGCTGTTTGAATTCATGCCTGACGGCAAAGTCATTCTGGACAGTGATGAAAAGGGTATGGTAACATATTTAGTCAGAGAGCTGTTGCCTCTGGGTTTCAGCAGTAAGGATATTAAGTAAGGTGGAAGTTATGGCGGAAAAAAGCTGGGAAACACTGGAGGGCGCGTGCCTTTCCTGTCATAAGTGCAGATTGGCAGAAATGCGTACCAACGTGGTCATCGGCAAGGGCAACCGCAACGCGGATATCCTGTTCATCGGGGAGGGCCCCGGCCAGCAGGAAGATCTGCAGGGCATACCTTTCGTAGGCCCTGCGGGACAATTACTGGATAAGATGCTGGCAAGCGTCGGTCTCTCGCTGGATGATGTATATATCGGCAATGTGGTGAAATGCCGCCCGCCCGGCAACCGTGACCCTCATGATGATGAAAAGGAGGCCTGTCTGAATTATCTCAGATATCAGCTGATGCTGATACAGCCGAAGATTATCGTCTGTCTGGGGCGAATTGCAGCCACAACCATCATCGACCCTGATTTCAAGATCACGAAGCAACGGGGCCAGTGGATCGAGAGAAAAGGGTATCATATGATCGCAACATACCATCCCTCTGCACTTTTGAGGGATGAAACGAAAAAACGCCCTGCATGGGAGGATATGAAGGCCATCCGTGCAAAATGGGACGAGGTAAGGGAAAAGAATTGATATTAGGAGGAAAAAAATGAGCGGAGTAGACGCATTAAAAGCAAAATTTGCAGACGTGGAAGTAAAACCCAATGCAAGAACAATGGAAGAAGTAGTAGCCTATATCGAAGAACACTGGGATGCATTCCGTGTTATGATCACAGAAACAGAACTGATGATCCATTATAAAGAAGCCGTTGCTTTTGCAAAAATGATGGGTAAGGACGTCACAGATTTCCAGGATGACATCAGAAGATACCGCCTGCCCCACACAAACAAAATCCACGTTGTTCTGGGCATGAATTCCGAATATATGACAGCGGAAAACGGCATGAAATATTATCAGGCACTGTGCCTGATCAAAGGCCTGACACAGGAAGATATCGATACAAAGAACGAAAGATGGCTGCAGTATATGCTGCTGCTGGATATGGCAAAAGACTGGGAAGCAAAAGATGCAAACTTTATGGCTGAACAGAAGGAAATGCTGAAAGAAAGAGGGGTTGAAGTGGAATGAAAAAGTTTCACTCCGGTTTCGTTTCTCTGGTAGGCAGACCCAATGTGGGCAAATCCACACTGATGAACTGCCTGATCGGTGAAAAAATTGCAATCACATCCCATAAACCCCAGACCACCAGAAATAAGATCACTTCCATCCTGACAAAGGATGATTTCCAGTGTGTATTTCTGGATACGCCCGGTATCCATAAGCCCAAATCCAAACTGGGTGAATATATGGTGCGGTCTGCGGAAACAACATTCAATGAAGTGGATTTGGTGCTGATGCTGATCGAACCTACCACAGAAGTAGGGCCTCAGGATCAGTATGTGCTGGAACGTATCAAAAATGCGAAAGCTCCCGTAGTACTGGTCATCAATAAGATCGACACAGTGGAAAGAGATACCCTGCTGGAAGTAATCGCAACTTACAGCAAGCTGCATAACTTTGCGGAAGTAGTGCCTATTTCTGCCATGAAGGACAGAAATACTGAGGAACTGCTGAACGTTATCAGAAAATATCTGCCCGAAGGCCCGCAGTACTTCCCCGGCGATATGGTAACTGACCAGCCAGAAAGACAGATCGCGTCTGAAATCATCCGTGAAAAGGCACTGTACCTGCTGCAGGATGAAGTGCCTCATGGCATCGCTGTGGAAATCATGTCCATGAAAAAACGTCCCGATCAGGATATCGTAGACGTACAGGCGACGATCTACTGCGAAAGAGATTCCCATAAGGGCATCATCATCGGCAAACAGGGCAGCATGCTGAAGCGTATCGGCTCTACAGCAAGATATGATATGCAGAGACTGCTGGGTTCTCCTATTTACCTGCAGCTGTGGGTAAAAGTGAAAAAGGACTGGAGAGATAGTGATTTCCTTCTGAAAAACTTTGGTTACGATAAGAAAAACATCTGATTGTTATGGGGCTTTTGGAAGGATTTTATCAGTATGCTGGCAAGTTGATTTTCACATCCTAACTATGAAAGAAGGGGTGCGAAAATGAGCGAAAGAGAACAGGCATACTGGCGAAAATTTCTGGAAACAGGGCAGGTGGAGGATTACCTGCGCTATCGGAAATATACAGCGGAGCAGGCGGAAAACCCCCGCCGCCGCATAGAAGAATCAT
>JAFRZQ010000309.1 GCA_017442465.1 Anaerotignum sp.
CGTTCCTTCAAAGAAAGCCGAACCGATGCTTCCAAAAATGCCCGCCTCGGTATTCTGTTCCACTCGGGCAATCTTTGTCTGCAGATCCACTGTTCCGATCAGCTCGCCAGCTTCCCCCTTTTCTCCTTTGATGATTTCCGTCAGCTCCGCCTTTGCCAGTGCCCCTTCCCGAATGGTCATCAGCTGGCCGGTATCCACATCATAGACACCATGCCCCAATGCACCAAATCTTTTGGTTTTCGGGTCAAAGAAAGTTAGCGTACCGATCCCCTGTATGCTGTCCCGCACCCAGATCCCAATTTTATAGGCATTGTCTGCCACACTGAACACAGGGGTTACGCAAACCTGCTTCTGCCTGCCGTCCCTTTCCAGCAAAAGAGTCATGGGATTTCCGCCGCTGTTTTCTATCATCTGCTGAAAAACCTCTTTATTTTCCACCTCCTTCCCATCCGCTTTCAAGATACGGTCTCCCGCCTGTATCTCCTTTTTTGATACAATGGGGCCTTCTCCGTTGATGCTGCCTGTTCCAAGCACCAGCAATCCTGCCGTATCCAGCGTTACCCCGACGGTTTTGCCTGCAGGGATCAGTTCCTGTACCTCCGCCCCCTGCACCGTCTGCATAAAAAGGCAAACAGTAAAAACCGGAATCAAAAAAAACTTCAGCGGACATACTGCAAAAGAAGCTCTCTGTTTTTTCTGCTGCATCAACTCCACTCCCAAGCAAAAAATTTGAAGCAAACCGCGCGCTTTTGCTTCTCCTTTACTTTTTCCTTGATGCAGCACCGCTATTCCGCCCAAAAGTGTCAGAAACTGACAACCTGTTACGAACAAAGACAGCCGGGCTCCTGGAAATTTTTATTTTTTCTGAACATTTTTTTGGCCGCATTCAGAACCATAACTTCAGCATTCGCTCCAGCATTGTGCCAATATCTGCCTTTTCTATCGTATCTTTCGCCACCAGGTCTGTACTTCCCACCGTTTCTCCATTTATCAGATATAAAAGTTCTCCCACCTTTTCCCCTTTTTTCACCGGTGCAGCCACAAAAGGAAGGATCTCCGTCTTTGTTTCCCATTCCTTTCCGTCATCCTTCTTCACCAAAAATGCTGTCTCTTCTTTCACCACGGCATCCACACTGTCTTCCATCCCCTTTGTAACGGAGATCTTTCCCATCTTTTCTCCTGCCGGCAATCCCTTCTGGGCACTGTAATTGGCGAAACCATAATCCAGCAGCTTCATTGTTTCCTGAAATCGGATCTTAAAATCCGGTGCAGCCATCACAACTGCGATCAGATGCAATCCGTCCCGTTCCGCCGCGCCGGAAAGGCAATACAATGCTTTCCCCGTGGATCCTGTTTTCAGCCCTGTAGCACCTTCATACCATTTAATAAGCTTATTGGTATTGGTCAGGCCAAATGTCGTTTCTCCCTTTCTGGTCCTATGTATGATGGTATCCTGCCATGTAGTCGTATATTCTTTGATCTCCGGAAATCTTATCATAAGCTCTCTGCTCATCAGTCCAATGTCATGAGCACTTGTCACATGTCCCTCCGCATCCAATCCACAGGCATTTACAAAATGCGTATCTGTCATCCCCAGTTCCTGTGCTTTTTTATTCATCCGTTCCACGAAAGCCCCTTCACTGCCTGCCACAAATTCCGCCATGGCAACCGCTGCATCATTGGCAGAAGCAATGGCAATACACTTTGTCATATCTGCCGCCGACTGGGTCTCTCCCGGCTCCAGAAACACCTGGGAGCCGCCCATGGATGCTGCATGATCACTGACCTGCACACTGTCTTCCCACTGAAACTGCCCGTTTTCTTCCGCCTCATAGATCAACAGCATCGTCATTACCTTCGTCACACTGGCCGGCGGCATAGCTTCATGGCTGTTTTTTTCATAAAGCACCGTTCCTGTTCCGGCATCCATTAAAAGCGCACTTTTGCTTTCCAATGTCAGTGGTTCCATTTCCTCCCCATATGCGGGTAAAAATGTACCAAGGATACATACAATCAACAGCACCGCCGACAAAAGGCCTTTTCCTTTTTTCACACTATATTCCTCCCAAAAACATCTTACCTATACTTTATGTTTTTTCACAGAAGATATGTTATCTTCCAAATTCTGCATCAATTCTTACAATGTTCTTAATTTTATTTATTTTTTATAAAATTTTTAAAATTTTATAGTATAATTCTATTATACTTGTTTCAAAACTCACAGAAATTTGGTATAATCATTAAAAAGTTTGGATTCAAAAAGGAGGCTTGCCCTATGAAATATCAAGGCAATAAAAAACATCCTGTTGCATTTCTGCTTGCAGCACTGCTGGTCTGCCAGCCTATCACTGCGCAGGCAGTTACATTCGCGGATATCAATAATGTTCCCTGGCCCGGCGCAGAGGTTTCCATCAACAAAGCTGCGGAATTAGGTCTGGTCGTTGGTGAAACCATCAATGGTAAATCCTACTTCAAACCCAAGGATCCCGTATCTCTGACACAGTCCTGCCAGCTGGCTTATAAACTGCTGATTGAAACAGGCAAGGCCAAAGCAGATGCTTCTGTAACACAGAAATGGTCTACCGTTATGAATACATATAAAATTCAGTCCTGGGCACAGCCTGCTGTATCCTTCTGTCTGGAAAACGGTATCGTACAGATTTCTGATCTGAGCGGCTTTGTCAGCGGCGAAGTAAATGTATCCGCTACAAGGGAACAGGCTGCTGAAATCCTGGGCCGCGCACTAACTGTTGGTGTTCCTTCCATGAAAGCAACTGCATCCACAACTTCCTTCAAAGATAACGCCAGCATTGCCACAGATGCCCGCCCTTACATCGCCCTGCTGAATGCACAGAAAATCGTAAACGGTGATGATGTCGGCAACTTCAATCCGAAAAAGACACTGAACCGTACAGAAACAGCTGTAATGGTTACAAATCTGTATAATGTTCTGGACAAAGCTGCACCCGCAGTAACACCTCTCGGTTCTCAGAGCGGCACTGTAAAAGACATGAATAACCTGTATGTAAATCTGGAAAACAGCAATGCTTATTTCCTGTATGCTTCCGCAGGCACAACTGTAACACTGAACGGAGAAAGTTCCACAGTTGCTGAAGTATCTGATCTTTTCAAAGACGGCAGTACTATTCAGGCAACTCTGACACTGGACAGCAATAACCGTATCACTGCCTTTGCTGCAACATGCACAGATGCGGCAGAAGAAAAAGAAGAACTGCTGACCAAAGGTGAACTGACTAAAGTTACTTACAATGATGATAAAGATTCCGGCACTATCACTATCGATAACAAATCTACCCATCGCATCAAAGATACATACAGCGTCGATATTTATGTAACCATCGACGGCGATGAAGATGATTATGATTACGATGATTTCTATGACCTGTATCAGGACTGCAAGAGCAAGAAAAAAACCATCACTGTAGAGCTGACGATGAAGGATGGCGAAGTTGATAAAATTGAAGCCACTGTCAAAGCTTCTACCAACGCTAAAACAAATCTGAAAGGCGATGTGATCGGCGATATCACTAAGCTGAAATATGACAGTGATGAAGAAGGCGAAATCAAGATCAAAGGTAAAACCTACTACATCGAAAATGTCTACGACATTGATATTGAAATCGACGGCGATGACGCAGACTGGGACGAACTGTATGAATGGTACGAAGAATATGAAGAAGATGATGAATATCTTTATGGTGCTATCAATCTGGACAGCGATGACTATGTAGAAGAAATCCTGGTTCTGACAAAAGCAAGCACCGTGCAGGGTACTGAAGAAGAAGGTACTGTAGATGAAATCACTTTCGACGAAAATGATAAAGAAGGTACGATCACTGTAGACGGCGAAGAATATGATGCCCCTGATACAGACTATGTTGATATTGATATCAAAGACGGTAATACAACCATCGATTCCTGGAAAGAACTCTATCAGGCATACCAGGATGGTAAGGAAATGTCTCTTACACTGGATGTAGATGATGATGAAGTTCTGGAAATCACAGGCGAAGTAACAATGGCAAAAGGCCGCCTGAATACTTACGGCAAAGATTACATGACACTGAAAGGCAAAAAGAGCAAAGTCAATGTAAAATATTATTTTGAAGTAAGTGATTCTACTGATGACGATGAATACGCAGAAGAAACACAGGAAATGCTGGAAGAAATCGATGTTGATATCGATGGTCTGAACTATGTTTCCAATCTGTTCGAACTGAAGGAATGGCTGGACGACGCAAAATCTGATGGCGATCTACAGCTGACAGGCTACGATAACTTCCAGTTGGAAATGGAACTGGATAAAGATGGTTACATTAAAGAAATCACCGGCACATACAACTAATAGCCACAAAAAAACCCCTCTTTTGAGGGGTTTTCTTTTATTTGACAAAATCCGCCCATCGCAGTATGATGAAAAAAAACAAGATACGGATAGGAATCTGGTGAGAATCCGGAACAGTTTTATCCCTGCTGTGTAAGCAACGAAAAAAGCCATATACCACTGGAGCATTCTCTGGGAAGGGGCTTTGAGTAGGCTTTTGGCTTGAGTCAGAATACGCGTCCGAACAATATCTAAACATCCGAAGGCATAAATCGGGGGTTTCTTTTTCGTTGCCCCCAAAACGGTAAATTACCGAGAATGGAGGCATTTTTCATGAACAGAAAAACCGGAATTTTAACAGGTTTGCTCATCATTCTCTGCATTGCGGCAGGCATACTTTTCCACATAAACAAACCGGAAACGACTGCGGGCGCAAAGGAAATCAATATCGTTGTTGTCCATGCAGACCAGACAGAAAAAAGCTTTACATACCAAACTGATGCAGAATATCTGGCAGACGTTCTGCTGGAAAAAGAACTGGTGGATGGCGAAATGGGTTCCTACGGTCTCTTCATCAAAACCGTTGACGGCGAAACCGCCGATGACAGCAAACAGAAGTGGTGGTGCATCACCAAAGGCGGCGAACAGGTCAACAGCGGTGCAGATGCCCTTCCC
>JAFRZQ010000310.1 GCA_017442465.1 Anaerotignum sp.
CCGCTGTAGCGCAGTTCCTGATAAGGGTCATCCTCCAGAATGATAACATCATATTTGCTGCCCAGTTCCGCCAACGCTTTTCTGCGTTCTTCAGGTAATGTTTTACCCGTAGGGTTCTGGAAGGTAGGAATGACATAAACCATTTTGGGATGATATTCCTGGATCTTCTTTTCTACATCTTCAATAACGATACCGTAATCATCACATTCCGCCGCCACACATTTTGCCTGGAACATTTCAAAGCCCTCTACACAATGAACGAATGTGGGAGATTCAACAATGATAACATCACCAGGGCTGATATACAGCTGACACATCAGGTTCATAGTTTCCAGACCACCGTTTACAATCATGATATGATCCGCAGAAGCATCGATGCCCTTGGGTTTTAAGAGTTTATCCGCAACGGCCTCTCTCAGGTCTTTTACGCCCATAGGAGCACCGTACTGCAGCATTTCCACCCCACGGCCACCTCTGGTCATCAGTTCGTTACACAACGCCTGTACCGTTTCCACGGGCAGACCTTCATGGGCAGGAGCACCGCCGCCGAAGGAAATGGTTTCGGGGTCATTCATGGCATTGAACAGTTTCCGCAGAACCAGTGCGGATTTTTCCATATCAGAGATTCTTTGTGCAAATTTCGGCATATTGATTCCCCCTCTTTTGTCTATTGTATTTTTTTATTCTTCTGATGCTTTGAATTCGGCTTCCATTTTATCGAAGAGTTTCTGGAATTCTTCAGGGTCGCCGCTGATTTTATATTTATGCTCCGCTGCAGGGAAGGAACGATCCTTTACATCCTGCACGAAGTTTGTCAGCCCCGCGGTAGCCACTTCGGCAATGTCCGCATATTTCTTTGTAAATTTAGGTGTGAATTTCTTAAACATCCCCAGTGCATCCGCCGCCAGAAGCACCTGACCGTCACAGTCCGCACCTGCGCCAATGCCATATACAGGAATAGGCAGGATTTTATGTACAAAAGCACAAACTTCTTCGGGAACACCTTCCAGCAGAAGAACTCTTGCCCCTGCTTTATACACAGCGATAGCATCTTCAATGATGGCCTTCGCACTGTCTGTGGTTCTGCCCTGTGCCTTGAAGCCGCCCATGGAAGCAGAACTCTGGGGTGTTAAGCCGATATGTCCGAAAACGACCATCCCCGCTTTTGTGATTGCCTCAATTTTATCTGCAACAGCTACGCCGCCTTCCAGTTTGATGGCATCCACATCGGCTTCTTTATAAAAACGTACAGCATTGCGCACGGCATCTTCCACGCTGGCATGATATGCACCAAAGGGCATATCGCCGATCAGATAGGTATTGGGAGCACCTCTGCGCACGCCCTGACAATGGGCAATGCTGACATCCATTGTTACAGGTACGGTACCATTCATACCATATACGATCATTCCAACAGAGTCACCGCAGAGGATCATATCCATCCCCGCTTCTTCCGCATAGGATGCATAGCAGGCATCATACAGTACGATCCATACGGCCTGTTCGCCATTTTCCTTCATTTGATAAAGGTCGAGAATACTTTTTTTCTTCGCCATAGGCACCCTCCTTCCACACACAAAGGACATTTGTCTTCTTGTTTTTATTATATTCCATTATCTAACGTTCGTAAAGCATTGTTTACAATCTAAATTACAAAATGTTTCATGCATAAAAAAAGTCCTTTTGTAAACAGTGTTACAAAAGGACTTTCCTTGTCAGCTGTCAAAAATCAATTCTTTTTATCAGCCCTGATTTTTTTCAGCCATCATTTTTTCCTGCTGTTCGATCATTTTTTTAACCATATAACCGCCAACATAACCATTCTGCGCGGATGTCAGGTCACCGTTATAGCCTTTTTTCAGAGGCACACCGATTTCGTTTGCCACTTCAAATTTGAACTGTTCCATGGCTGCTCTAGCCTCGGGTACGTTGATTCTGTTGCTGTTGCCGCTGGAATTATTGTTGCTCATGTTTATGACCTCCTTGTGATTTGTCAGTTTTTGAAATTTGTGTTGCTTTGGTGTTGCAAAGTTAGTATGACCCTGTCGAAAATGATTATGTCAGGTACATACTGGCACAATTACAAACTTCTTGAAGACATTCTATAAAACAGCTATACTGATGAAAAAGGATGCAGGGAGGTGTTTTTATGAAAGATGAAAAATATCAGAAATTGACCGAATATTTGCAGAAAACAGGGAAAACAGAGATATGGCTACACCTGCATGAAATTGAAGAAATCCTTGGCTTTCCACTGGATGCCTCCGCTTTTCAGCATAAAGAATTCTGGGCAAACTGTACTGCCAGCACGAAAGCCTACAGCTGGATGGACGCCGGGTATGAGATCGTTGAAATAAATCTGAAAGAAGAAACGATTTTAATCAAACAAAAAGCTTGGATTTAAATATTACATACAAAAAAGCACGGGTAACCCGTGCTTTTTGCATGTTATATGATTATTTCAGGTTGAAGACAGCATCCATGCCCAGATATTCTGCTGCATCATCCAGTTCTTCTTCGATTCTAATCAACTGGTTGTATTTTGCCACACGGTCTGTTCTTGCA
>JAFRZQ010000311.1 GCA_017442465.1 Anaerotignum sp.
ACCTGAAATTTATTTTGTGGATGAAGCAGAAGCTGAAGAATTTGACAAAGGATTCCCTTATAAAGAAAAATTGAAACTGCCCGGTCAGTTGTTTTAAACGAAGCGAAAGCCCTGAGACGAAAGTCTCAGGGCTATTCTATTTTTGCCTCAGATATGCTATAATATATTTTTACGAAAGGAGGCGGCGAAATGCTGGTGACAGCCATCACACAACAGAAAAAAGACGAAACGAAATACAACATTTTCATCGACGACGCATACGCATTTGCGCTGCCTATGCAGGATATCCTGTATTTTAAACTGAAGGAAGGCAGAGAAGTTCCCGAGGAAACCATCGAGTATATCCAGAACAGCCTCATTTATATCAAAGCCCAGGACTTAGCTTTGCATTATATCGGCTATAAGATGCGTACCGTAAAGGAGATCCGCATGAAGCTGGAGGAAAAGGAATTTTCCGAGGAAGTCATCGAAAAGGTCATCGCCTTTCTGGAAAAATACGGTTACGCAGACGACAGAGAATACTGCCGAAAATATATTAAGGAAAAACTGCGGATGAAGCCCAAAAGCGGCTATGCGCTGAAAATAGAACTGAGACAGAGGGGCATTTCTTCTCGCATCATTGATGAGGTGATGGCGGAGGCGGAAATGGACGAGGAAGGCGACGCCTTCCGTTGGCTGGAGAAAAAAAGCCGTGGAAACTGGCCCCCTGCAGACGAAAAACAGAAAAAGAAATTATACGATTTTCTGCTGCGGAAGGGCTATTCCTATGATGTGATAGGGGAAGCCTTCCGGCAGATGAACGAGGAATATGGAGGTGAGGACTGATGGCGTTTTATATTGGGGAAATCAGAAGGATGCGGAAAGAATTTTTCGAAGCATACAAGGATGGGGATTACAAGAAAGCCCTCATCCTCGGCAAAGGTATCCTGAATATCTATGTGGAAAATGATGATATGGACTGCATGGAATATGCGGTTGATATGAGCAATCTGGCTATGATCTACGATCAGGTACAGCTGTATGACCGTGCCATTGAATTATACAAAAAAGCGGCGGAACTGAAAAAGGAATACAGCGGAGAAAGCCTTTCCTATGCCGATACCCTGAACAATATGGCGATCGTGCTGAATCAGGTAGGAAAACAGAAGGAAGCGCTGACCCTGCATAACAAGGTCATGGAGATCCGTGACGGAAAGCTGGGCAGAGAACATGCCGATTATATCCATTCCCTGTACCACATGGGCAATACATACGAACTGTTGAAGGAATTTGACAAAGCCATTGAATTTCACAGCAAGGCCATGCAGAAGGCGAGACAGTGTAAGGAATTTTCTACGCTGGATTTGGCCGATTTACACGGTTCTGCGGCTCGTGCTTATGAAGGCAAAGGCAACTACAAAAAAGCAATTTATTATTATGAAGTCTGCCTCGACCTGATCGAGAAGGCGAGAGGAAATGAAAATTTCTATTACATGATGCAGATGCTGACACTGGCGTCTGCCTGTTAAAAGGCAGGACTGCTTGACTTAGCGGTGGAATATTGCGAAAAGGCGGTTGAAATTCGCAGAAAACTGTTTAGTGAAAATCATCTGGATTTCCTGAACAGCCTGAATTCTCTGGCGGCGATATGCTGTAAGGCGAATCAGTTTGATAAGGCCATTGAAATCCACAGAGAGGTGCTGGAACTGGTGGAAAAGATGCTCAGCAAGGAGCATATGTTCTATGCGGAAGCCCTGAACAATCTCAGCGTGGATTATGCCGGTAAGAAGGAATACAAAAAGGCACTGGCACTGAATATCAAGGCGCTGAATATGAAAAAGGAGCAGCTGGGCGAGAAAGATCCT
>JAFRZQ010000312.1 GCA_017442465.1 Anaerotignum sp.
AGCACTCTGAAATGCAAAGGTTTCCTGAATAAAGGTACACTGAACATCATGAATGGTACTCTGATCTGCGATGAATTTGCATACAGTGCAATTGAATCCACAGGTACTCTGAATGTAACAGATGTTGATGTAACAGCTGCACGTCATGCAATCCGTGTAGAAGGCGGTACAGCAGTTATCGACGGCGGTACATATAAAACTGGTACAGTTGGTAAAACAACCCATGCTGTAAATGTTTCCGATGGTGGCGAAGTAATAATCAAAGACGGTACATTTGTTGGCCCTGCTGCTGTTACAGGTACTGACAGTGGTTCTGCCGTAAATTGTCAGAAGGATTCCAAAGTAACAATCGAAAACGGTAAATTCTCCAGCGGCAAACGGAATACACTGGCTGCAGCAGGCAATTTGATTGTAAAAGGCGGTTATTTTGATCAGGATCCCGCTGCTTATGTTGCAGAAGGCTATAAAGTAAAAGATAATGACGATGCTACTTATCTTTACAAAGTAACTGGCTACAGCACAAATATCGGTCATGGCTTCCAGACTATCATTTCTGATGATCGTGAAGCAATCACTACTACACTGGAAGATGTTTATGCAAAAGACTCTCTGGTTGTAAAAATCTATTCTGGCAACACACTGCTGGGCACAACTACACTGAAAGCTGTAGATGATGAAGGTAATGCTATGTATCCTGCAACAGGCGAATATACGGTAAACAATGTAATTAACGGTAGAGAATCCGGCTCTTGGGATACAGTATGGAATGTTGAACTGACAAGAAAGAACGTTCCTACAAAAATTGAAGTATATGCGGATGGCAAACTGACAGACACATATACAGATGCTGATGGTTGTTTCCTGGACGAAGAAAACAAAACAGCATACGTTGGTCTGTTCCCTGAAATCGTTGACGTTCCCTCTTCCCCTAGCGGTAATGGCGGCGGTTCTACATCCAAGAAATATTCTGTTGAAATCGATGAAGACATCGAAAACGGTTCCATCAAACTGGACAGAACAAAAGCAAAATCCGGCACAGAAGTAACAATCACAGCTACTCCTGACAAAGGTTACAAACTGGATGAACTGAAAGTTCTGAACAGCAGAGGTACAGAAATCGATCTGGAAGACAACGGCGACGGCACATTCACATTCAAGATGCCTAAAGGCGGCGTTGATATCGAAGCTTCCTTCGTAGAAGGCGAAGCGGAATCCGAAGCTCCTGCTGGTGAAAAAGAATCTCTGGTTCTGACAATCAATCAGGTGATCTATCAGCTGAACGGCAGCTACGCAGCAAATGACGTAGCTCCCATCATCAAGGGCGACAGAACAATGCTGCCTATCAGACTGATCGCGGAATTCCTGGGCGCAACAGTAACTTGGAACGAAGCAGAACAGTCCGTAACAATCGTAAAAGACGACACAACAATCGTTATTTACATCGATCAGGCATTTGCTATGGTAAACGGCGAACCCGTACAGCTGGATGCTCCTGCATTCATTGCAAATGACAGAACATATCTGCCCCTGCGTTTCATTGCTGAAAACCTGGGTGCAGAAGTGGTTTGGAACGGTGCAAATAACACTGTAACAATCTACAAATAAAATCAACGAAAGGGTGGATAGAAATATCCATCCTTTTTTTGTGCCCCTTTGGCTCGAATTATGATAAAATAGAAGCCGAGGTGATTTTATGAAAAAATTCGAAGGCTTCAAGCCCGAAACCATAGATTTCATGTGGGAACTGCGCATGAACAACAGTAAGGAATGGATGGACCAGAACCGTGACCGCTACAAGGAAGTGTTGAAAGACCCTTTCGATGCCTTTGCGGCGGAACTGGCGGAACTGAGCCCTATGTTCTGCGGGGAAAAAAGTAAATATTCCGTCTCCCGCATCAACCGCGATATCCGCTATACCAAGGATAAAAGCCCTTACCGTCCAAACCGCTGGGTGGTGTTCTATGACGAGAAATACCGCGGTACGGAGTGGAAAGAGCATCCCTCCTTCTATTTTGAACTGATGCCCGAGGGCTATAGTCATGGGCTGGGCATGTGGTGCGCCAAACCATCTTTTCTGACAGCCTATCGCAAGAAGATCGACAGCAACCCTGCAGCCTTCCAGCGTCTGGCGAAGAAGATCGACAAAGACCCCCTGTTCCGTCTGGAAGGGGAGGAGTATAAGAAGATCAAAAATGAGTCCCTCGACCCCCTTTCTCAGCTGTGGTATAAGAAAAAAGATGTGCTGATGGTGGCAGGGGGGGAACTGGAGGATATCATTTTCAGCCCTGATTTGCCCCAGTATCTGGCGAAGGAATGGAGCAGACTGAAAGGAATGTACGGATTCCTCAGCGAAATCGAAGTAGAATAAATAAAAAGAAAAAAGCAAACAAAAAAGACCATCGAGCGATGGTCTTTTCGTTTGCTTATCCAAAAGTTTTTGCCAAAGCCTTCACTGCTTTGTCCGCAATGATGGTTTCTCCATGCTCCAGCAGGTAATATTTTGCCAGAGGTGTGGATACATGTTTCTGACCGTATTCCTTCAGTACCAGTTCCAGTTCTTCGGAGGATTCCTCCGCAGTGTATGTATCCCCCTGCAGCACAAGGAAATACTTGTTGTCATTTTTGTAAACGGCACTTTCGCCTTTGAAGCGGCTGTCCAGTCTGAGGCTTACGCTGATGACATCATCCAGCTGGGGGAAGGAATAGATCAGGATATCAGAATTCTTTTCCTCCGCATGCTCCAGTGTATCCAGAGGCTTCTTCTTCCAGCGGCGTGTTTCCTGCGCCTGCTGCAGCAGGTCAGCGGTGGTGTTACCTTTTTTGTCTTTGTTGTTTACTTTTGTGACGATGATCATGATGCCTTCTGTACCCATGGGCACAGCTTCCACCATCAGCGGTGTGTTTTCGGAAACGAAATCTTCTTCATCCAGCGCCTGTTCCATAATATCGCGGAACAGCTTCTGTGTTTTTTCGGAAGGGGTAATGAGGTCTTCCAGTTTGATATCTCTTTCCTTCAGATCATCTTTTGTCAAAGTCAGTTTCAGCTGATTTTCGCTGATTCTTTCAATTTTCATATGATCACTCCTTATATCCATATAAGGAAAACGGTCAGTTTTTTCACTATACAATCTTTTGGATTTATAGTATAGTATATGCAATTGGCGGGGAGATGTAAAGAGGAGAAAACCGCCAAAATTCTTAACTTTCTGTGAACGGAGGTAGAAAAATTGAAAAAATCTCGAGGAATTCTGTTTGTATTGACCTTGCTCATCTGGGGCGGGATGTATTATTATTATCTGCCTGCTTTGAATATCCATTCTGAAGACAGCTGGCTGTTTTTTGTGGCGGCGATCGTGGTGGGCCTTGTGCTGAATTTCTGGCCGATCTTTAAGGTGCTGTTTCTGGAACGCGATGGTGTGATCGTGGATAAGGCGGAAAAATGGAAGACAGCCAAGAAACTGCTGATCGTCCCTCTGGCACTGGTCATCGTGTATGGTGTTGGGATGCTGCTTTCTTCTCCCATCCTGCGTGCAGGGGCCTATAGAGAGCTGCTGGACGTACAGACAGGGGATTTCGCC
>JAFRZQ010000313.1 GCA_017442465.1 Anaerotignum sp.
GAACAGTTCGCAGAAGCTGACAGAAAGAGAAAAGAAGCGATCGATGCGAAAAACGAAGCTGACTCCCTGATCTTCCAGACAGAAAAAGCAATGGAAGAAATGGGCGACAAACTGGACAGCATGGACAAATCCACAGTTGAAGCAGAACTGTCCAAACTGAAAGATGCAGTAAAAGATATGACACCTGAAACAATGACAGAAGCTGACACAGAAAACGTGAAAGCTGCAACAGAATCCCTGAAACAGGAATTCTACAAACTGTCTGAAAAACTGTATCAGCAGGCACAGGCTGCACAGGGCGGCAACCCTAACGAAGGTCCTGATGTAGTTGACGTTGACGGCAAAGAAATCTAATGCGGCTGAGCCGCTAACTTGAAAGCAGGCTTTCAAGTTGGATAAATAGTGGAACAAACAGATTCGTTCCATCGGCGAGAGCCTTGAAACGAACTGTTTTCCTCAGCGAAAAGCGCGGTTTCCGCTTGCGGATTCCAATTGGAAAACGCTTCGTTTTCCAAGCCTTTCCGCTACACGATAAATTAAAATGTAACATGAATAGCAAGGGTACCTCTTGGTACCCCTGCTTTTCGCGTTAAAGGTGGGTGAGGTAGTTGGCTAATAAAAGAGATTATTATGAGGTTCTGGGGGTAAAGAAAGACGCAACGGAAGCGGAGCTGAAAAAGGCTTACCGTAAAATGGCGATGAAATACCATCCTGACCAGAACCAGGGCGATAAAGAAGCAGAAGAAAAATTCAAGGAAGTCAACGAAGCATATGAAGTACTGAGCGATTCTCAGAAACGCGCCCAGTACGATCAGTTCGGCCACGCAGCCTTTGAACAGGGCGGCATGGGCGGCGGTGGCTTCTATGGCCAGGGCTTCGACATGGGCGATCTGGGCGATATTTTCGGCAGTATGTTTGGCGGCGGCTTTGGCGGTTTCGGCGGCTTTGGCGGCGGCGCAAAGAGAAACGGCCCCAGAAAAGGCAGAGATGTAAATGTAAATATTCAGCTGACTTTCGAGGAAGCTGTTTTTGGCTGTACGAAGGAAATATCTGTGGCGATCTATGATGAATGCGATACCTGCCACGGCACAGGTGCCAAGGAAGGTACCCATGCGGAAAGCTGTCCTACCTGTAATGGTACAGGTCAGGAAAGAGTGGTACAGCAGTCCATGTTTGGCGCTGTCACATCTGTTCGTACATGTTCCAAGTGCGGCGGTACAGGTAAAGTCATTAAAGACCCCTGCAATACATGTAAGGGTACAGGCAAAGTGCGTAAACAGAAAAAATATGAAGTTAACGTACCCAAGGGTATCGATAACGGACAGACCATCCGTTTGGCTGGCAAAGGCGAGATTGGCGAAAATGGCGGCGGCTACGGCGATCTGCTGGTAATAGTTTATGTACAGCCTAACCGCGTATTCGTTCGTAAGGGTTATGATATCTACTGTGATGTACCTATTACATTTGTACAGGCGGCGCTGGGCGGCAAGATCATCATCAAGACTATCGATGGCGAACAGAAATATACCATTAAACCCGGTACACAGCCCGATACAGTAGTAACATTAAAAGGCGTGGGTGTGCCTAACCTGAGAAATCCTAAGGTAAGAGGTAACCAGATCGTGACACTGAAGGTGAAGATCCCTACAGACCTGAGCGAAAGACAGAAAGAGCTGCTGCGTCAGTTCTATGGTGATAC
>JAFRZQ010000314.1 GCA_017442465.1 Anaerotignum sp.
ACACAAACGGCAGCCAGTTCTTCATCGTGCAGCAGAAAACGGTGATGGAAGATGCCCTGAAGGCCATTGAAGACGCCATCGGCAATAACGAAGAGGAAGTTGGCATCACGCTGACAGACGGTAATTTCTATACCCTGAGCCAGCTGTACCCCGAAGAAGTGATGAACTACTACAGAGAACAGGGTGGCTCTGCCCATCTGGAATATGTCTTCGGCAACGGCTACAGCATTTTCGGCCAGGTATTTGAAGGCATGGAAGCAGTAGATGCCATTGCGGCAGCGGAAACAGATGAAAGCGATAAGCCTGTTCAGGATATCACGATCGAAAGCATTACCTTTGAAACATATGCAGCACAGTAACAGGAGAAGAAATATGAAAAAAAGAATTTTGGCGATCTTTCTGGCAGTCTTTGCGGCGGCGGGTATGACAGCCTGCGGCGGGGAAGAAGTGGCGACCCAGGAAGTGGACTATGACATGACATTTGAAAACCAGACAGGCATCCATGTTTCCAAACTGGAGATCCGTTATGCGGAAGATGCAGAATGGATGGAAGTTTCTCTGGAAGGCGGAAAATGGGAAAACAGCTATCAGATCCCTGTTTCCATGAAAGGGCAGATGCCTGTGGCGGAAAATGACTGGCAGGTACAGATGACCTTTGCTGACAGCGATATCCAGAAGATCTGGGAAGGCGTGGAATTTGCCGATGATATCATTCTGGACTTTTCTCTGGATGGCAGCGATCCTGTAGTGGAGGTAAGAACTGCTGCAATGGAAGGCAGCGTGGATGAAACAGCAGCACTGACAGACGATACAGCAGAATAAAACGTAAGGGCGTCAATGGGATTGACGCCTTTCTTTTTTGGTTAAAAACACTGGTAAATCCGCAATTTTTGTTGCAAACAGCCGGAAATCATAGTATGATTTGAAAGAATGGAGTAATCTGTACAAAAATAAAAATGGACGAAAATAAAGGAGAGAATCAACATGAGTTTATATGAAAGCTGGATCGAAAAAGCATTTACACAGGAAGGCCACAGCGTAGATTCCGTATGGGCGGAATATCTGCCTAAAGAACAGAAGATCTACGAATATATCATCGGTGAAAAAGTAGAAAAAATCGAAGGCAAAGTTTCCGAACTGGCAGAAAGATTTGATATGACAGATGAAATGATCGTTGCATTCATCGATGGTCTGAATGCTTCTCTGGAAACAGAATTCGATATGGAATCCCTGACAGCAGACAGCGATGTTTGCATCAACATCAATTTCGAAAAACTGTTCAAACTGATGGTGGAATACAAAGCAGAACACCTGTACACACTGCCTCAGTGGGATGGTATCTATGATGCGGAAACAAAGAAAAGACTGACAATGGAACAGAAAATGGCAAAAACGATCGTAAAAGGCGAAAAAATTGGCCGTAACGATCCCTGCCCCTGCGGTTCCGGCAAAAAATATAAAAAATGCTGCGGCGCTAACGCGTAAGGAGTAAAATATGAAAACGATTCTGGCAAAGGTAGACCTGAGCCAGCCCGAAGCTGCTGAGATCATCGGGGCAGCTGCAAAGATTTTGCAGGAAGGTGGTCTGGTGGCGATCCCGACAGAGACCGTGTACGGTCTGGGCGGAAACGGACTGGACAGCGAAGCCTGTGAAAAAATTTATATTGCAAAGGGGCGTCCTTCGGATAACCCTTTGATCCTGCACATTTCCGAATTTGAAGAGCTGGACGCTATCGTCAGAGAGGTTTCTCCTGCGGCGAAAAAGCTGATGGAAGCCTTCTGGCCAGGCCCCCTGACGATGATCTTTCTGAAAAGGGACATTGTGCCTGCCAAGGCCACCGGCGGTCTGGATACGGTAGCGGTACGCTTTCCCAAGCATCCTGTGGCCAGGGCCATCATCAGGGCAGCAGGCGTGCCTGTTGCGGCGCCCAGCGCCAATTCCTCCGGCAAACCCAGCCCTACCCGTGCGTCCCATGTGGAATTTGACCTGAACGGTAAGATCGATATGATCGTGGACGGCGGTGCGGCAGAATGGGGGCTGGAATCTACTATTGTGGATGTTTCCGGCGAAGTGCCCATGATCCTGCGTCCCGGCGCTATCACAAAAGAAATGATGGAAGAAGTGGTCGGAACGGTGGAAGTGGACCCTGCGATCCTGCAGAAGCCTGCGGCAGACCTGAAGCCTAAGGCACCGGGCATGAAATATACCCATTATGCCCCTAATGCCGATGTGGTTCTGGTGAGGGGAGAAACAGAAGCAGTAGTGGCAGAGATTAACCGCCGGGTAGAGACGGAAAGATATCTTGGCCTGAAGACCGGCGTTCTGGCAACAGAGGAAACAAAGGAACGATATGAAGCAGATGTGGTCCTTTCTCTGGGCAGCAGAGATCATCTGGAGATGATCGGGGCAAATCTGTATAAATATCTGCGTAAATTTGACTTTTTGGATGTAAATCGGGTTTATTCTGAAGTCTTCCCGGAAGAAGGCGAAGGGATGGCCATTATGAACCGTCT
>JAFRZQ010000315.1 GCA_017442465.1 Anaerotignum sp.
GGATCCTGAGGGGCATAGTCCAGATTCTGCTCCAGCATGCATCTTGCCAGAGCATCAATGGGAGCGGTCATAGATGTCATATTTTCGGGCATGGTTTTGTTTTCGGGTTCATCTGTTGTATTGCCGCAGGCCATCAGGCCGAAGGTCATCAGACCTGTCAGAAACAGTGCAAGTATTTTTTTCATATGGAGTCCTCCTTTATGGGGATAGTTTCGGATTTCTTCTTAATTTCATTATAGTATATCTTTGTGAATAGTCCATAACGAAATTCTTTCAATTTTCTGAAGATTTCCTTTCTTTTTTATCACCGGGACAGTGGAAAGCCGCATAAAATGGGAAAAAGACTTTACCAGTAGTGGAAAAGATGATATAATTTATTGTCGAATTATATACTGGAGAAAGTATGTGGTTCTGACAAAAAGTAACTGTAAGCGCCAGAACCGTCTATGACGGTTGACGAGGCAGGAGTTTATCGAAATATTCGGCGGATGCTCCTCGCCCTTTCGTTCAGGGTCGCAGGCCTTTTTACAAAACGGAGCAGCAACGCTCCCGACAAAAGAAAGGCAACGGACGAATAAACTTAAAATGGAGGAAAAATCTATGTGCGGAATCGTAGGATATATTGGCGGCGATCAGGCAGTACCCGTACTGCTGAACGGCCTGTCCAAACTGGAATACCGCGGGTATGACTCTGCAGGTATTTCCGTATATGAAGATGGGATCCGTACCATCAAGGTGAAAGGCAGACTGGCAGGTCTGGCGGAAAAGCTGGAAAAAGACGGTCAGAAACCTTCTCACATCGGTATCGGTCACACACGCTGGGCAACCCACGGTGAGCCCAGTGAAACAAACAGCCACCCTCATAACAGCATGAGCGGCAAAATTTCCGTGGTACACAATGGTATCATCGAAAACTATCTGGAACTGAAAGAAGCACTGAAAGCAAAAGGTGTTGTATTCAAATCCGAAACAGATACAGAAGTGGTAGCACATCTGTATGAAGACCTGTATGACGGGGATATGATCTCCACCACAAGAAAACTGCTGGGTATGATCCGTGGTGCATACGCATTGGGTATCATGTGCAGCGAACACCCCGACACACTGGTAGCTGTACGTAAAGGCAGCCCTCTCCTGGTTGGTCTGGGTAAAGGCGAAAACTATATCGCATCTGATATTCCTGCCCTGCTGGAATATACAAGAGATTATTACCTGCTGGATGAACACGAGATCGCTGTGCTGAAAAGCGATGGCGTGACACTGTTCGATGTAGACGGCAATGAAATCAAAAAAGAAATCTATCATGTAACATGGGATATCGCAGCGGCAGAAAAAGGCGGCTATGACTACTTCATGATGAAGGAGATCATGGAACAGCCCGAAGTGCTGAATAAAACCATCCAGCCCCGTCTGACAGAAGCAGATATCAAACTGGATGAGATCTCCCTGACAGAAGAAGAGATCAAAAACTGCGGCAGAATCCATATCGTAGCCTGCGGTACAGCTATGCATGCCGGTATCGTTGGCAGATATGTGATGGAAGAAGTGGCAAGAATCCCCGTGGAAGTGGATATCGCTTCTGAATTCAGATACAGAAATCCTATCCTGAATAAAGGAGAACTGTGCATTATCATCAGCCAGAGTGGTGAAACAGCAGATACACTGGCTGCCCTGAGAGAAGCAAAGAGACAGGGGCTGAAAGTCATCTCCATCGTAAACGTAGTCGGCAGCTCCATTGCCAGAGAAAGCGATGATGTGATCTATACATGGGCTGGCCCCGAAATCGCTGTTGCTTCCACAAAGGGCTATACTACACAGGTTTCCATCCTGTATTTGATCGCTCTGCATTTTGCAAAGGTTCGCGGCACGATGACAGAAGCCGCATTCCAGGCAGCGGTGAAAGAACTGCACGAACTGCCTGCAAGAGCGGAAGAAGTGCTGAAGGTGGATGCAAGGATCGCTGAGATCGCAAAGAAATATGCGAACAGAGAAAATGCATTTATCATCGGCCGTGGTCTGGACTATGCCGTAGCCATGGAAGCCTCTCTGAAACTGAAGGAAATCTCTTATATCCATTCCGAATCCTATGCGGCTGGTGAACTGAAACACGGTACCATTTCCCTGATCGAAGAGGGCACACTGGTCATTGCCATCGCAATGCAGGAAAGCCTGCTGGAAAAAACAGTGAGCAACGTGAAGGAAGTAAAGGCAAGAGGTGCGAAGGTTCTGGCGATCGCAATGGAAGGCAATACGGCCATTGAAGATGTGGCAGATGATGTGATCTATTTGCCTGAGTGCAACAGCCTGTTCACAAGCTCCTATGGCGTACTGCCTATGCAGCTGTTTGCATATTATGTAGCTGTGGAACGTGGCTGCGATGTGGATAAACCCAGGAATCTGGCAAAATCCGTAACAGTTGAATAAAGCGGAGAAAATATTTTATCTGCGGATTTTTCCTGAGAGCCGCTGGCGGATAGAAGGAAAATCTATGATAAAAAGGATTTGCGGAGCAAATCACGCCTTAAGGCATTTTGCCTTAAGGCGTTTTTTTATAGAAATTCTTAAGTATTTCTTAAACACATTGACAGATAACTGTATTATGGATATGATACAGTTAAGAAGTGTATTATATGGGCGATACAGTTTGGAAGGAGGGAAGGCAGTGCTGGATTTTACAAAACTGGAACTGAACACAGCAGAACCGGTCTATGTACAGATCGTTTCCTTTGTGAAACGACAGATTTTCACAGGAATGGCGGAAAAGGGCGAATCTCTGCCTTCCAGAAGAGAATTGGCCGCGATATTGAAGATCAATCCCAATACAGTACAGAAGGCCTTCCGTTTGATGGAAGAAGAAGGGATCGTAGTAACACCGCCAAATGCGGTCAGTGCGATTTACTGGGATGATGTCATTTTTGCAAAAATACAGAAAGAGCTGACGGCAGGGCTGGTGGCGGAGTTTGTTGTCCACGCAAAGGAAAACGGATTGACGCTGGAGGCCGTGACAGAATTGCTGAAGGAAGAATGGGCAAGGGGGGACGAGTGATGAAAAATGTTTGGAAACTGAGCAATTATCTCTTTGACTGGCAATGGAAGAAATGGAATGGGAAAGTGATGCTGGCAAGTGGCATCCTGGCGGTATTCTGCCTGATCGCAATGGCATTCCCTACAGGAAATCCCCAGTCTTATGAGTATTATTCAAAATATTTTCAGTCCTATGATATGGCTGTTGACGGCAGTCTTCTGCCTGTGATATTCGGTTTAGGGTTGATTATGATCCTGATTGGCCTTTTTGTCCAGATCAGAGGCTTTTCCGCCAACGCAAAGGGCATTTATACCCTGTTTCTGCTGCCCATGAGGAGAAGCAAAGTGTATCTTTCTTTTCTGCTTTCTGCAGGGGCGGCCATTGCGGTGTATTACCTGATGTGGCTGATCCTTCTGGTGGTGGCATATTTCCCCATCATGGCGGTATATGAAAGCAAGGCGGCTCAGGAAGTGTTTATTCTGGCAAAGGATAACATTGTGACAGGTCTGGAGATTTCTCAGAATAACGGGCTGTTTCTTGCCTTCCAGAGAAGTGCGTTCCTGCGGGCGTTTTTCCCGGCTTCCCTCTGGTATGTATTGCCTGTCATCGGCGGCCTGACATTGATCGTGACGGGCATCTTCTTTGCCGGTTTTTATACGCAGGAGGTTGGCATTCGTATCATCGGCAGTTTTGGTGCCATTGTATGCGGCGGATATATGTATCTGCAGGATTTTATTCGTGGTGTCAGACTGGCGATGGGGCATGGCGTGACGAATTATGCGCTGGGGCATAGTACCATACTGGGACTGATCGGCTTGGCTGTGACAGTGGTACTACAGATGTATATCATTCGGCGATTAGAAGACAGAACGGATCTGTAAGGAGGGGTGCAGTATGAAAAAAAGAAATCGCGTTCTGGAAATTCTGGCTTGCACCGCTCTGACGGCAGTGGTTTTTCTGGGATATATGTTTACGGCACAGGATAACGGCAGATTTGAGATCGAGGACATTACAGGCGACAGAGCCCATCTGGCAGATTTCGCTTTTGAAGGTATTGCCGGAGATGAGACCGGTCAGGTGCATTATATCTGGCAGGATGGAGAATTGCATACAGAGTATTATGCAGGCTCTACAGATCAGGTGAATGACATACTTTATCAGAAAAAGCTTGGGAAAAACATTGTCAGTCAGTATTTTAAGACTCTGAGCAGAACGCTGTATCCGACTCCTGATCTGGAGGCTGCACCCAGCGCGGGAGCAGAGGTGCAGTTTTTTGACAAAGCAGAAGATCTTCCTGTACAGATCAGGGCAGAGGTGGAAGAAGATCTGCAGA
>JAFRZQ010000316.1 GCA_017442465.1 Anaerotignum sp.
ATATTTCTGACAGATAACGCCGCTGAGGATATGTTCGCCGGAATGGTTCTGCATCAGGTCAAAACGACGTTCCCAGTCGATCTCACCTTCCACTTCTGCCCCCACTTCCAGAGGCTTATCTGTTGTATGAGTGATGATATCTTCTTTTTCATGGACATCCAACACCTTTACACCGCCCAGTGTGCCCATATCAGCAGGCTGACCGCCGCCTTCAGGGTAAAACAGGGTTCTGTCCAGGACCACTTTCCAATTCTTTTTGTCTTCTGTGCATTCCAGTACCTTTGCTGTGAATGTTGTTGCGTATGCATCCAGATAATATAATTTTTCGGTCATGATTCTTCCTCCGTATCCTTACTGATTCATAATATATAAGTATATCATAATCATGCAGAAAGCAAAAGAAAAAGCGGTGTACATTCGTACACCGCTTACATCCATTTTTCTGAGATTTCAGAAGAAAACACACTCTCCAGGATTATTTGTCAACTGTAGGAGCTTCTTCTTCCATCCACTTCATCAGACCGCCCATTTCAGCGTCTTTATCATCCACATATTTTTTCGTTTCAGATGCGATAACGCCGGACAGACCGATCAGAGCCACCATATTGGGGAATGCCATACAAGCATTCAGTGTATCTGCTACGTTCCATACTACTTCCAGAGCAGCTACGCAACCTACCAGAACTACGATCGTCCACGCAATACGGAAAGGTTTGATTGCCTTAACGCCAACCAGGTAAACCCATGCACGTTCGCCGTAGTAAGACCAGCCCAGGATTGTGGACCATGCGAATGTGATCAGACCAAATGTCAGAACTGCGGGACCAACAACGGGGATCGCACCGAAAGCACCAGCTGTCATCTGTGCACCTACCAGACCTTCCATACCAACGGGGTCTTTCAGGATAGATGTTACCAGAACCAGAGATGTCATCAGACATACAACGATTGTATCCCAGAATACGCCGGACATAGCGATCAGAGCCTGTCTGGCGGGGTTTCTTGTAGCAGCACATGCGTCTACGATAGGCGCAGAACCCAGACCGGATTCATTTGTGAACAGACCACGGGATACGCCGGCACGGATACACTGGATCACAGTTGCACCGACAAAACCGCCGCCTACTGCCTGAGGATTGAATGCGCCTTTAACGATCACTGCAAAAGCATCGCCAATGTATGCACCATTGATGAACAGGATTACCAGACAGCCGATGATATACAGACCAGCCATCAGGGGGATCAGTTTTTCACAAACCTTGGAGATGGACTGTACGCCGCCCAGGATTACCAGACCTGTCAGAACCATCAGAACAACGCCTGTTGCAACTTTAGGAATACCAAAAGTACCGTTTACGGATTCAGCAATGGAGTTACCCTGTGTCATGTTACCGATACCGAAACATGCGATTGCTGTAAACAGAGCGAACAGAACACCCAGCCATTTCTGGCCCAGGCCTCTTTCCAGAGCATACATGGGACCACCGATGAAGGAACCGTCTTTTGCTCTTACACGATATTTAACAGCCAGGATACCTTCGCCGTATTTTGTAGCCATACCCAGCAGACCTGTGAACCACAGCCAGAAAACTGCGCCAGGGCCGCCTGTACCTACAGCTGTAGCTACACCTACGATATTACCTGTACCGATAGTAGCAGCCAGAGCTGTTG
The DNA here is from genome assembly GCA_017442465.1 of Anaerotignum sp. Lineage (GTDB taxonomy): Bacteria > Bacillota > Clostridia > Lachnospirales > Anaerotignaceae > Anaerotignum_A. The sequence continues at coordinate 1,672 of JAFRZQ010000316.1, forward strand.
CCAGCGCACCAAAACCGGATACGTCACCAGCTGCTTCTGCATCGGGTGTTACGGACAGTTTGATACCTGTGAATGTTTTTCTCTGGATGAATTTTGTTCTAACGGACAGCAGTACGTGTGTACCGATCAAGAGAACCAGCATGATGGGACCCCATACAACGCCGTTAATCGCAGTTACGAAGTTATTAAAAGCTTCCATAAATTTCCCTCCCTTAATGAGAAAAGTAAAATAATTCCTTGTATCAGTATTTCTCAGACCGCGGTTTCTGTTTTCTAAAATACCCATACAACGATTCCAGTGGAATACAAATTCATTTTATAAATGATTGCTATCGTATACAATTAAGATTTCATAAATTTTCCAATTTTTACCATTTTCGAACGGATTATTTATAACTTCTTCACAAAAAATATATACCCCCTCCCCCTGAAATATCGCAGCATTGCGGTCTAATGGAAATGTATTCCTTTCAAAAAACAATTATGTATGTCCCTGCTTTTTCTGCCCTATAGAGAAAAAGCAGCGGTCATTCGACCACTGCATCCTGTTCTTCCTCTAAATTTTCATTCTGCTCTGTATCCATTTCTTTCGGCTCCTTCATCATCCGTAAAGCCATATACAGGATCACAAATGCCATTGCCAACTGAGGGATATTATTCCCGAAACGCCAGATAAATTCAGGCACATGATAAAAGGAACCCAGCAAATTCATCCCTGTCTTCCAGAAAATAGACAGTCCAAAGATCAGCAAAATCACACCGAACATACGGCGGTGTTTTTCCGTCAGCTGCCAGTCCGGTCTGCAGTTGACATAGTTTTCAAAAAAGAATCCATCCTTCACTTCTCTAAATTCTTCTTCCGTCATTCTGCGCAGGTTATGGGTATGGAAAAAACTATAGCACCAGATAACAGGCAGGATCAGCAGCAGTTCTTCCCAGTTCAGCCAGAAGGCTACAGCGGCAATGGCGCAAAATGCACTCATCAGACTGACACCGTGGCGACATAACCCAAAATACATTTCCCCTGCCCCGGGGCAGCAGGAAAATACCAGTGTGAAAAAACGATTCTTTTTATTTGTCATAAAACTCCACCTTTGTTATGAAACTTTTCTTAGAACCATCATAGCAAAGGATTTTTAGAACTTTTTTCAG
>JAFRZQ010000317.1 GCA_017442465.1 Anaerotignum sp.
CTGGCGGTGACAGGCTCTGTCAACCAGAAAGGTGAAATTCAGGCCATCGGCGGTGTAACATACAAAATCGAGGGTTTCTTCGACCTGTGCAAGAAACGCGGCCTGACAGGCAAGCAGGGCGTCATTATCCCTGTTTCCAATGTGAAAGACCTTGTGTTGAAGGATGAAGTGGTGGAAGCGGTGAAGGATGGACTGTTCCATATCTACCCCATCACTCATATCGATGAAGGCATCGAACTGCTGATGGGTACTCCTGCCGGTAAGAAGAATAAAGCAGGCAACTTCCCTGCGAACAGCGTTCATGGCAAGGTCATGAAAAAACTGAAGGCTTTTGATCAGAGAGCCCAGGGAAAAGAATAAACATGAAAAACAGATTAGAAAAACCACCTGTTGGGAACAACAGGTGGTTTTTTTTCGACTAAATTATTAAGATTTTCTTGCAAAATGGGAAAGTCTCTTTTCTTTTCGACAAAATTTGATATACTCTAGAATGAGCCTATATGTGCCAAAAGGCACTTTACATAAGAAGGAAGCGGGAGGGCTGCACAAATGAGAAAAATGTGGAAACGGCTTCTGCTGACGGCAATGACGGTGGGGATGCTTTCCACGGTAACGGCCTTTGGGGCAAATGTCAGCATGAATTTATTTTATTATGGAAAAAACCACGCGTACAATGCGCCTGAGATCACTGTGAAGATCGACGGAAAGACTATGACGCCCAAGGATATGCCGGCGGTGGCTATCGATGGCAGAACCATGCTGCCTATGCGCCAGATCGCACAGGAATTGGGCTGCGAAGTGGTATGGAACGAGGCTGCACAGCAGGTATATGTGATCAATGACGACTATACGCTGGTATTTGGCATCAATAAAAATGTCGGTTATCAGAACGGGGAAGAATTCAAAATGGATGTGCCCGCCATGATCGTCAACGATAGAACCATGCTGCCGGTGCGTGCACTGGCAACGGCACTGGATCTGGATATCACATGGGATGACCCCAGCAGGACGGTAAATATTGCAACAAAGAAAACCGCGGCACCGCCTTCTGCAGATACCGGTGCTTATGTTACACTGAACAAGATTTCTGTACCCGGCAGCACAACAGCGGGGCAGACATTTACCATTCAGGCGAATGGCAGACTGACAGACTGGGAAGAAGTGCTGATTTCCGATGATAAGATCGTTCTGGATTTCTATGGGGCCAAAAGCGGGCTTGCTTCCAAGATCACAACGACCAACAGCTCCATCGTTTCTGCTGTAAGAACAGCGCAGCATACCAATGCAGACGGCAGTATTTACACCAGAGTGGTACTTGATCTTGCTGCCAAAAAACAGTATGAAGTGACAGAAAGTACAGATGGTACGAAGGTCATCGTAGCGTTTGATAAAGTGACAGTAGAAGATGTATCCTGCAAGCACAAAAATGGTGAGGATATCATTGAGATCCAGGGTGACGGTGCACTGGGAGCAGATGTATTCACATTGTCAGACCCGACCCGCATTGTGGTGGATATCCCTAATGTGGAGTCTGAACTGCGGGATACCCTGTCTGTGAAAGAACTGAAATATGTTTTTGCCGGCAGAAGCGGTATGTTTACCGATACGACCCTGCGGTTGGTTTTCGAGGTGGGTGACCTGACGGAATATGCTTACAGTGAAGACGAAGACGGCGGCAAACTGATCATCTACCGTTCCACATTGGACCATATGACTTACAGCGGCAGCAAGGATGTGCTGTATCTGGACAAAGAAACTTCCTTTAAGACAGGCAGCGTGAAAATCGAAGATCATTACCTGGATGGATATGCAGATGTGATCCTTCCGAAAGATCTGGAAGATGTATACGGCGAGGGCACCTATCGGATCGGCGATGATGTGATCGAAAAGATCGAGGTATTTACGGAAGACGGCAAAACGGTGCTGCGCTTCTGGCAGAACCGTATCAGCTGCTACAGCATCAAGGAAGAAAGCGGCAGATATGCCATTTATGCAAAGAGTCCAAAGGATGTTTATGATAAGATACTGCTGCTGGACGCGGGCCACGGCGGTAAAGACCCCGGTACCAGCGGGAATGGTCTGGTGGAAAAAGACCTGACCCTGACTGTGATGCAGAAGGTCAATGAGGAACTGGATAAAGACATCAAAGTATACCTGACCAGAGACAGCGATGTTTACCCGGATAATAACAGCCGTGCCAGAACGGCGAACCAGATCGCAGATATGATGGTTTCTATCCATATGAATGCGGCGGAAAATACATTGGTAAACGGTACGGAGACTCTGTATAAAAATCATGACAATGATACCGGAGAAACCCTGACCAGCAAACAGCTGGCGGAACTGATCCAGAGCAGTATCATTGAGGCAACAGGCAATAATAACCGCGGCACGGTGCACCGCACCGATCTGCTGATCCTGAATGGAACAACAGTACCTTCTGTGATCGTTGAAGTGGTATTCCTTTCCAATGTGGGGGATGCGCTGAAAATATCTCAGGATGCTTATCAGGATATCGTGGCAGAAGCCATTGCGGAAGCCATTGAAGAAGCCTTTGATGAATATGACGTTAGATAAGAAGAAAAGCTATGGCTGAAAAGTCATGGCTTTTTCTATGCACGGATTTATGATATACTGAAAAACAGGAAAAGAATAAGGAGGAAATAAATATGAATCGTTTTGACGGCAGGAAAGTGGACGAACTGCGTCCTGTGAATATCATCAAAGACTTTACCCGCTATGCGGAAGGCTCTGTTCTGATCGAATGGGGCAATACAAAGGTGCTGTGCAACGCATCCGTGGAAGAAAGTGTGCCTCCTCATAAAAAAGGAACGGGCGAAGGCTGGGTAACAGCGGAGTATTCCATGCTGCCCCGGGCGACAGCTACCAGAAATAAAAGAGATATCAATAAACTGAAACTGAACCAGCGTTCTACTGAAATTCAGAGACTGATCGGCAGGGCTTTGCGCGCAGCGGTGGATTTCACGGAATTGGGCGAAAGAAGTATTACCATTGACTGTGATGTGATCCAGGCGGATGGCGGCACAAGAACGGCATCCATCACAGGCGGTTTCGTGGCACTGGCACTGGCCTGCCAGAAACTGCTGGAGGAAGGATTGATCGAAAAAATGCCTCTGCACAGATATATTTCCGCTGTCAGTGTTGGCGTGGTAGATGGTGTTGCTATGGCTGACCTTTGTTATGAAGAAGACTCTGCGGCAGAAGTGGATATGAATATCATTATGACGGATGAAGGCAATTTTGTAGAGGTGCAGGGTACCGGTGAACACGGTACATTTACCCAGGAACAGCTGCTGGAGCTGCTTGCTCTGGGCAGAAAAGCAACAGGGGAACTGAAAGAACTGCAGCAGGCGGCACTGGGCGGCCTGGAACTGAACTAAGGAGGAAGGAATATGGAAACGATCATTTTTGCAACAAAAAACAAAGGGAAAATCAAAGAGATCAATGCGATCTTGGCGGATATGAACGTAAATGTCATTTCCATGGAAGATGCAGGCATCGATATCGATGTGGTGGAAGACGGTACAACTTTTGAAGAAAATGCCATGAAAAAAGCGGTGCAGATCATGGAAGTCAGCGGTAAGATCACATTGAGCGATGACTCCGGTCTGGAAATTGATTACATGGATAAAGCCCCTGGTGTGTACTCTGCTCGTTTTATGGGGGAAGATACTCCTTATCCTGAACGCTTCAAGGCGATTTTTGAAAAGCTGGACGGTGTTCCTGAGGAAAAGAGAACAGCCCGCTTTGCCAGCTGTATCGCAGCAGCGTTCCCTGACGGCAGAAGATTGACCAGCTATGATACGGTGGAAGGCATCATTGGCTATGAAGCAAAGGGTGAAAACGGCTTTGGCTATGACCCTATTTTTTTCGTTCCTGAAAAAGGCAGATATATGGCGGAACTTTCTCCCGAAGAAAAGAATGAGATCAGCCACAGAGGCAAAGCGCTGCGTAAGATGAAAGAAATCCTGAAAAAGGAACTGTGATGCTATGAAGATATTGGTATTGAGCGATACACATTCCTATCTGGATAATGCCAGAAATGTATTGAAACGAATCGGAAATAAAATGGACATGGTACTCCATTTGGGAGACCATGATGAAGATGCACTGGAACTGATGAAGGAATTTCCAAGCCTTCCTTTCCATTATGTAAAAGGGAATAACGATTATCTGATGGACACCCCTTCCCAAAAGATGGTGCGGGCAGGCGGAAAGAATCTTCTGCTGACCCATGGGCATAAGCAGCGTGTCCACTGGAATCCCGATACCATCTGCTATTGGGCGGAGGAACAGGGGGCGGATATCGTTCTGTTCGGACATACTCATATGCCTGTCTGGGATGATGGGGGCAGGGTCGCTATGTTTAATCCCGGCAGCATTTCTCTTCCCCGCGGCGGAGGGTTACCTACTTTCGGTATTCTGACCATCGAAAATGGCCGGATGGAAGGGGCTGTCATGGAATACTGGAATGCAGAGCATTTCAAACGAATCAACTGAGAAGAAAGGGGGGCAGAAATGCCCTCTGGAATTCTTTTGAGAAAAATTCGAAAAAAGTTGTTGACAAATGAATAGCCTTATGGCATAATAACTCTTGCGTTAAGACGTGGATCGGTAGCTCAGCTGGATAGAGCAACGGCCTTCTAAGCCGTGGGTCAGGGGTTCGAATCCCTTCCGGTTCACTTTTTTTTATGCGGGTGTAGTTCAATGGTAGAATGTCAGCCTTCCAAGCTGAACACGTGGGTTCGATTCCCATCACCCGCTGCGAACAATATGGATCGGTAGCTCAGCTGGATAGAGC
>JAFRZQ010000318.1 GCA_017442465.1 Anaerotignum sp.
ATTTGTGAAGAAGAGCAGGGTATCGTGAGTAGATGCAAGGAAAAGGTCTTTTACATAATCTTCTTCCCTTGTCTGCATACCAATGATACCACGTCCGCCGCGGTTCTGGCTCTTATAAGTATCCAGAGGGGTACGTTTCACATAGTTCAGGTTGGACAGGGTAAATACGCAGGTTTCTTCATCAATCAGGTCTTCCACATCGATCTCACCGGGATTCTGGATGAGTTTTGTTCTTCTGTCATCTCTGTATTTCTCGCCAATGGCTGTGATCTCATCTTTAATGACACCCAGCAGCAGTTTTTCATCTGCAAGGATAGTCTTATAGTACGCGATCTTTTTCTGCAGTTCCGCATATTCCGCGTCGATCTTTTCTTTTTCCAGACCCTGCAGTCTTCTCAGCTGCATTTCCAGAATGGCCTGTGCCTGCACTTCAGACAAACCAAAGCGCATCATCAGCTGTTCTTTCGCATCGTCATATCTGGAACGGATGATACGGATGACTTCATCGATGTTATCGATACCGATGCGCAAACCCTCCAGAATGTGCGCTCTTTTTTCTGCTTTATCCAGATCAAAACGTGTTCTTCTGGTCACAACGTTTTCCTGATGCTTCAGATATACTTCCAAAGCCTGTTTCAGATTCAGGATAACAGGTTTTCCGTCAACCAGTGCCAGCATATTTGCACCGAAGGATTCCTGTAAAGATGTATATTTATACAACTGGTTCAGGATAACATTGGCATTGGCATCTTTTTTCACTTCAATGATGATTTTAATGTCATCACCGGCGGATGCATCATACAGATCGCTGATACCTTCCACACGTTTTTCCTTTACCAGGTCTGCGATCTTTTCGATCAGACGAAGTTTATTGACCATATAAGGGATTTCAGTGACCACAATACGTTCTCTGCCGTTATGTTCTTCGATTTCCGCTGTGGAACGCACGATGATCTTACCACGGCCTGTTCTGTAAGCCGCACGGATACCGCTCTTGCCCAGAATATTGGCACCGGTAGGGAAGTCGGGGCCCTTGATGTATTCCATAAGTTCCTCAACATCAGTATCCTTATCTGCGATCTTGTTGTCGATCATGCAAACGATACCATCGATCACTTCGCCCAGATTGTGGGGAGGAATATTGGTCGCCATACCAACTGCGATACCGCTGGAACCGTTCACCAACAGGTTAGGGATACGGGAAGGCAGTACCGTAGGTTCTTTTTCATTTTCATCATAGTTGGGAACGAAATCAACAGTATCTTTTTCGATATCCGCCAGCATTTCCGCTGTGATCTTGGACATACGTGCTTCCGTATAACGGCTGGCAGCAGCGCCGTAGCCATCAATGGAGCCGAAGTTACCATGACCGTCTACCAGCATATAACGCATAGAGAAATTCTGCGCCATACGTACCATGGCCTGATAAATGGAGGAATCACCGTGGGGGTGATATTTACCCATGGTATCGCCGACGATACGGGCGGATTTACGATAGCCCTTGTTGGGGTCCAGATTCATTTCGTTCATGGAATACAGGATACGACGCTGAACGGGCTTCAAGCCGTCGCGGGCATCGGGCAATGCACGGGCAACGATAACGCTCATGGCATAGTCGATGTAGCATTTCTGCATTTCCTTGTTAATATCTATCGTAATGACCTTGTCGATTTCTCTGTTTTCATTTTCATTACTCATAAATTCACCTCTTCTTTTGGGGCTCTGCCCCAAACCCTGCCAGGGAAATCATTTCCCTGGACCCTGAATTGCAAAAACTTCGTTTTTGCTTAGGAGTTAAATTTCAATTTATCAGATAGCGGAAAGGCTTGGAAAACAAAGGGTTTTCCAAATGGAATCCGCAGAGGGAGCTTTGCCCACTCGAGGAAAACAGGGAGTTTCAAGGTGCTTGCACCGATGGAACTCATCTGTTTGGCATCTGTTTCAAACAAGAAAAAAGCTTGAAGCCAAAGGCTGAGCTTTTTTCTTAAGGCGATCCGTCAGGACGCCGCTTTAGAAGTCCATTTCAGCGTACTGTGCATTTTCTTCAATGAAGATTTTTCTAGGTTCAACCTCGTCACCCATCAGCATACTGAAGATCTGATCTGCCAGCACAGCATCATCAATGGTAACCAGTTTGAGGATTCTGTGTTCCACTGCCATGGTCGTATCTCTCAGCTGGTCAAAGTCCATTTCACCCAGACCTTTGTAACGCTGTACTTCCCTGATGCCTGTTCTGCCGATCTCCTGATACAGAGCTTCCAACTGGGCATCATCGTACACATAATAATGCTGTTTATTCTTTTCCACACGATAGAGAGGGGGCTGGGCAATATATACCTTACCGCCTTCGATCAGCTGTGGCATATAACGATAGAAGAAGGTCAACAGCAGGGTTCTGATGTGTGCACCGTCGACGTCGGCATCGGTCATGATGACGATTTTATGATAACGGAGTTTTTCCATATCGAAATCTTCAGAAATACCGGTACCGAAGGCTGTGATCATATTTCTGATCTCTTCAGAATTCAGGATTCTGTCCAGTCTTGCCTTTTCTACGTTCAGGATCTTACCGCGCAGAGGCAGCACAGCCTGTGTTTTCGGGTCTCTTGCCTTAATGGCAGAACCGCCGGCGGAATTACCTTCGACAATGTAGATCTCACATTCATAAGGATCTCTGCTGGTGCAGTCTGTCAGTTTACCGGGCATTCTTGTATTTTCCAGACCTGTTTTTCTGCGAACCAGTTCCCGGGCCTTTCTCGCCGCGTCTCTGGCTCTGGAAGCCATCATACCTTTTTCAATGATGGTTTTCCCTACAGAGGGATTTTCTTCCAGGAAATAGGTCAGATATTCACTCAGGATGCTTTCTACCGCACCTTTTGCTTCGCTGGTACCCAGTTTTGCCTTTGTCTGGCCTTCAAACTGAGGGTCTTCCACTTTGATGGAAACAACGGCAGTGATGCCTTCGCGAACATCTTCACCAGAAAGCTTCTTATCTGCATCCTTGATGATACTGATTTTTTTACCGTAATCGTTCAGCGTTTTCGTCAGGCCTGCCTTAAAGCCTACCAGATGGGTACCGCCATCTGGGGTATTGATGTTATTTACGAAAGTGAAAATGCTTTCTGTAAAACCATCGTTATGCTGGAAGGCAACTTCCACCAGAACGCCATCCTTTTCGCCTGTAGCATAGAAAATATTTTCATACAGGGGTGTTCTGGAGTGATTCAGATAAGAAACGAATTCTTTGATACCGCCTTCGTAATGGAAGGAGTGGTTCTGTTCCATGCCTTCGCGCAGGTCGAACAGATTGATCTTCAGACCTTTTGTCAGAAAAGCAGTTTCGCGGAAACGCTGTTTCAGAATGTCATATTCAAAAACTGTTTCTTCGAAAATCTGATCATCGGGCAGGAAATGCACGAAGGTACCAGTAATGTCTGTTTCACCAATCACAGTCAGGGGCGCAACTACATCACCTCTGGTATAACGCTGTTCGTGAATCTTACCATCACGGTGCACCTGCACCACCAGCCATTCGGACAGAGCATTTACAACGGACGCACCTACACCATGCAGACCACCGGAAACCTTATATCCGCCGCCGCCGAATTTACCGCCGGCATGGAGGATGGTAAATACCATCTGCAGGGCAGACATCCCTTTCTGCTCATTGATATCTACAGGGATACCACGGCCGTTATCCATAACGGAAATGGAATTATCAGGATGGATCTTTACAGTGATTTCGTTGCAGTAGCCGGCCAGGGCTTCGTCAACGGAGTTATCTACGATTTCATAAACCAGATGATGCAGACCTTTGGCACTGGTAGAGCCGATATACATACCGGGGCGTTTCCGAACGGCCTCCAGACCTTCCAGGACCTGAATTTGATTTGCATTATATTCGGATGACATCAAATCCCTCTCTTTCGGATAAATATCCAGTCATTTTTTGTCCTTTACACGAAAAAAAGAAGCCTATTTAGCGGTTTCTTTCAAACGGTAATACCAACACTTAAAAATTTGTGTTTATTATAGCATTTTTTCGTTGATTTTTCAACGTTTTCAGCTGATTTTTATCCACATTTTTTGAAAAATTCCTTCCTTATTATTTTAGGAATCCACAGAAAAAGAAAAGAGATACTACAACATCTAGTATCTCTCTTAAATCTTATTTTTTTGAGGGGTGATGACTCCGTTTTCCACATAAAACAGATTATCCTTGCTGATATATTTTCTGACAGAATCCTCAATACCGGTGCAGGTCACAAATGCCTGCAGACCTTCGATAGACTGGAGCAGAAATTTCTGCCTGTTTTCATCCAGTTCAGAAAAAACATCATCCAGAAGGAGAACAGGTTCTTCTCCGGTTTCCTCGCGAATCAGGTCAATTTCCGCCAAGCGAGCCGCAAGGGCTGTTGTTCTCTGCTGTCCCTGAGAACCATATATCTTCACTTCTCGGCCATCAATGGAGAAAAGAATATCATCCTTATGAGGGCCGCTTTGGGTAGAGCCAAAATAAATGTCACGGTCAATATTTTTCTGCAGTTTTTCTGCTAAAGTTCCTGCTTCGCAGTTGGGTTTATAGATGGTCTGTAAGTGATCCTTTCCACCTGTCAGCTGAGAAAGTTTTTCCGCAGCAATTTCATCTAATCGGGTAAGAAATCTCTTTCTGGAAGCAATGATGCGTTCTCCATATTCCGCCATCTGGTCATCCCAGACAAAAAGTGTCTCCTGCAGCTGAGGTTTTTTCTGTATTTCCTTCAAAAGATTGTTTCTCTGCTTCAAAATTCGATAATACTGCTGCAGATCATAATAATAGACCTTGCTCAGCTGGCAAAGCTCCATATCCAGAAAACGACGGCGTTCTCCGGGACCATCCTTCACCAGAGAAAGATCCTCAGGAGAAAAAATAACAGCATACAGCGTGCCAAAAAGGTCTCCCAGCTTCCGCACAGGCAGACCATTGACAGCAATACCTTTCTTTTCATCCTTTTTCAGGTGCACATCAATGCGGTCATACCGCTGTTTTCGCTGGACAAGCATGCGGATATGGCTTTCTTCTTCATCGAATCGAATGAGCTGCTGATCGCTTTTCCCGCGCAAAGAACGCCCCATGGCGCAGAAATACAGGGATTCCAGAAAATTTGTCTTTCCCTGGGCGTTGCTGCCATAGATCACATTGATCCCCTCGGATGGTTCGATTTTCAGTTGTGCAAGGTTTCTGAAATTCTGGAGGGAAACCTCTGTGATATACATTTTTATTCACCTACAATTCATAAATATGAATTACTGTATTTTCCGATTTATAATATTATGTAAATTATAACAATTCTTTTAATTCGTTTAATAATGCCTTTAGAACGATCACTCTTTCGTCATAGAAAGCTTGTTTCTGTTCTTCTTCGTCATCTTCAAAGTAGGCATATTCTTCAGAAAATTCCACCCAGTCGTGGAAATATTCTTCCATATCTTCACAGATCTCACGAATGAGTTCTGTCTTTGTCATTTTCACTTCGTAAGTTTCAGGGCCATAGTAACCCTGCGCAACAATTTTTGTATCTGCATCAGCAGTCAGCGTAAATTCTGAGCCTTCCTCATCGAAATGCAGTTCCAGAGGGGAATTGTTCTTCAATGCAGAAATGGATGCTTCCATCACTTCCACTGGTACATCCTGAATATAGCTTCCAAGGCCTTCAAATTCATCTAATACGATATCTGTCCAGCCATTTTTCGGTTTTGTAAACATAATATCAGTTCCTTTCTTTTTCCGGCAGTTCACTGATAAAGGTGGAACCCAGTACCAGAACTGCGCCGATCACACCATAAAGACCCATACTTTCCTTCAGCAGAAGGGCAGAAAGAATAATGGCAACGATGGGATCGATATAGCTGAAGATCGCCAAAGTTTGGGCTTTTAGATCCTTCATGGAATCGAAATAAAGGGCATAGGCAACGCCAGTATGTACCAGACCCACGAACAGAAGTAATGCCCACAGAGAAGGAGTCATGGAAACTGTTGCTGCACCGAAATCCTGCGTTAACATAACATATGGACTCAATACAATGGCACCCATGCCAAGCTGCATAATGGTCTTATCATAGGCGGAAATATCTGTGATTTTTTTATTCATCAGAACAACAGTGGCATAAAAACACGCTGCCCCCAGACCGTAAAGAATACCTTTTGCCTCAGAAAGGGCAGGGATACCTGTCTGCAATACACCGGAAACAAAGACCATGCCGATCAGAGCAACCGCAACACAAACCACTTTTTTTGCTGTCAGCTTTTCCTTCAAAAGGATAGGAGAAGCCAGAATGACAAAAATCGGCTGCATATAATAGCACAACGTAGCCGTTGCGACAGTGGTATAGTTATAAGATTCGAATAACAGGATCCAGTTGATGCCGATAAACGCACCGGACAGGGCCAGCATCACGAAATTCTTTTTAATGGCTGTTTTATCCAGCTTACTTTTTTTCAGATAAACAAAAAGAAGCACGAAAAACGCACCGACAAAACCCCTAACCAGCGCGATCATGCTGGAGGGCAGGGGAATATGTCGCACGAAAATGCCTATCGTACCAAAAATAAACATCGAAGCGATCAATTCCAGTTTTGCCTTATTTGCCATACTTTCGTACTCCCTTCATCATTCGTATGTAAAAAATTATCAGTCAACGTCAAGCTCTACTTCCACACGGCCAACGCCTTTCACTTCCACGATATCGCCGTGGCGAATCTTTTTGCCGCGTTCTGTGGCCAGTTCGTTGTTAACATAAACCATTTTTTCAGCCAGATAGTATTTTACATCAGAGCCCTGATCGATCAGACCAGCCAGTTTCAGTACCTGCTGTAACTTAATATATTCAGTATGGATATACACTTTTTCCATTTTATTTTCTCCTTGCTTTTATGAGGGGCGTTGCCCCTCAAACTCCCCACCAAGGGAGTCACTCCCTTGGAACCCGATACGAAAACACATGTACATGCGTTTTCAAATGGGGGTCAAGGGGATATGAGCACCGCCAAGATTAAGGCGGCGGCGTAGCCGTCTTCCGAAGGAAGATGCTTTGACCAATTCCCCTTGCGGAGTGTGAGGCAGCGCCTCACGAAGAAAAATGAACACAAGGCTCTCACTGAAATCAGCGAGAGCCTTTCCTTTTTCCCACTTTTCCCTTATAATCGAATAGACTACTATTTTCCGAACGGAGGAATCCAAAATGAAAA
>JAFRZQ010000319.1 GCA_017442465.1 Anaerotignum sp.
GACGGCGGACAGTGATTGGGTGCTCCATGGGCCGTTTATGGATAAGACCCTGCTTCGCAATTATCTCTGCTACAATCTTTCCGGAGAAATTATGGAATATGCGCCCAATGTGCGTTTTTGCGAGTTATTTGTGAATGAGGAATATATGGGTGTGTATCTGTTGGTGGAAAAAATCAAATATAACGAAGAAGGACGTATTTCTCTGTCTAAAACGGATCCGGATATAAAGGAAACTTCCTATATCCTTCAGGCAGACCGCGGGGCGGATGCTGTGGAAACGAAGATTATTCCTTTTGGAGCGTATACCTATACGACTACGACAGTGGGCGAACCCAATGGACAGATGGAGATCGTATATCCGGCGGCAACACTGACAGAAGCACAGCGGAAATATATTGAAAATGATTTTTCCAGATTTGAAAAAACGCTGTTTTCCTTTGACTATAATAAGAAGAATGGGTATCAGCAGCATCTCGATGTGGATTCCTTTGTAGATTATTTTCTGATCAATGAATTTACACTGAATTATGATGCTGTAGGTCTTTCTACATATCTTTATAAGGATATCCGCGGAAAACTGAATCTGTGCGTCTGGGATTTTAACTCGGCCTTTGATAATTATGAGCTTTCCAGTATCACACCGAGAACTTTCCGCCTGCATGAAAAAATGTGGTATAAAAATCTGTTCAAGGATGATGTTTTTGTAGATCAGGTCATTGAAGAATATCGTGCCTTGAGGGGGTCTTATTTTGATGAAACGTATCTGTTTGCCTATATTGATGATACGGTGGAATATCTTGGCCCTGCCATTGAGCGTAACTATGAAAAATGGGGATACAGCTTTGGACAGGAATATGATCTGGTGGTGCCGGCTGAACGAAATCCCCGTAATTATGAAGAATCGATCCTGCAGCTGAAGGACTGCATTTCTCTGCGTATCGACCATATGGATCAGAATATCGACAGACTGCAGCTGCTGAGTCATGCATCCATGAATAAAAAATATAACCATGATGAAACGGCAGGAGGTGGCCTGTAATGAAGAAATTTCTGATGATCGTTGCAGCCCTTCTGGTGACATTTGCTGCATTGGATTATTTTTATTACTATGACGGCAGAATGTATCTTCCGGAAAAAGGCGAAGCAGCCTATTTTTCCAAGGCGGAAGGCGAATTGCTTTATATCGATAATGGCAATGGCTTTGAGGTATTCGATATCCGCGGTGTGAATATGGGGCTGGGGAAACCGGGCCATTTTGCGACGGAAGCGGCAGTGACAAAAGAGGAATACCTGCGCTGGTTCGGGCAGATACAGGATATGGGAGCCAATGTGGTACGTATCTATACGATAGGCCCGGAAGCCTTTTATGATGCCTTTTATGAGTATAACAGGGAAAATGCAGAACCCTTATATCTGATTCATGGGGTATGGGTGGATGATTATCTGCTCAATTCCAGCCATGGGGCATTGGATGAAGCGTTTTATCAGCCTTTTCTTGCAGACTGCAAGGATGTTGTGGATGTGATCCACGGAAGACATAAGACGAGAGAAGAGGATGGGATCTTCCCGCAGAAATATGATAAGGATATTTCTGACTGGGTATATGGTTATATCCTTGGGGTGGAATGGGAACCGACACTGGTATCCTATACGGACTATTCTTATGATCAGCTGCCCCAGTATCAGGGGAAATACTTCTGCACGGAAGGTGCAAGTAATTTTGAGATTTTTCTGGCTGCAGTGGGGGATGAAGTGGTTTCCTATGAAACAGAGAAATATGGTACACAAAGAACACTGGCTTTCTCTAACTGGCCTACCACTGATTCCCAGAAATATGCGGCACCGATCGAGAAGTATTTTTCAAAATCCGCCTTTCTGGATGTGGAGCATATCAGAACTACGGAAGCATTTCCTTCCGGTCAGTTTGCGTCTTATCATATTTATCCCTATTATCCGGATTACTACAGTTATTTTGAGACCCATGAGGAAAATACATATCTGCAGTATCTGAAGGATATCAATGAACATCATGCGATGCCTGTTGTGATCTCTGAATTTGGTGTTCCCTCCTCCCGTGGGATGGCTGCCTATGAAGCCCTTGGCAGAAATCAGGGCTTTATGAGTGAAACAGAGCAGGGGGAAGCACTCATTTCCATGTATGAAGACATCAAAGCGGCAGGCAGTGCCGGTGGTATCGTTTTTACATGGCAGGACGAATGGTTCAAACGTACATGGAATACTATGGCTGGGGCAGATTTGGACATGACGGCTTACTGGAGCAATTATCAGACCAATGAGCAGTATTTTGGACTGCTTGCATTTGACCCGGGTGAAGAAGACAGTATCTGTTATGTGGATGGAGATAAATCTGACTGGTCAGAAGAAGACAGGGTAATGGAACAGGATGGATACCGGCTTTCTATGAAGTACGATGAAAAATTCATTTATTTTCTGGTGGAAAAGGCTGGGCTTGATCTGAAGAAGGACAAGTTGTATCTGCCTGTTGATACGACACCGAAAAGCGGTGCGCTGAAAGCGGAAAATTTCGGAAATATTGCTATGAGCCAGCCGGCAGATTTTATCATTGAACTGGATGGTGTGGAAAACAGCCGTGTCTGGGTGCAGGAATATTATGATATGATCGAAGCGCTGTATTTTGAAGAGATTGGTTCACAGAATTTCTTTTCCAAGGAATTCCCGGAAAAGGATTCTGAAAAATTTGGACAAATCCGACTTTTTCTGCAGAAATATGACTATTTTGAAAAGGCGGATATGAGCAGCGAAGATAAAAATGACAAAAGGCTGGCATTTCATGAATTTGATCGAACGAACAGACTGCAATATCAGGTGCAGGAACTGTATGAAACAGGGAAGCTGACCTATGGCAATGCCGACCCTGCAGCGAAAGATTTCAATTCTCTGGCGGATTTCTGCGGTGGTGAGGGATTTGTGGAAATCAGACTGCCCTGGCAGCTGCTGGGGTTTTCAGACCCTGTGGAGATGAAGATCCATGATGATTATTATGAAAATTTTGGCGTGGAATATCTGAAAATCGATGAAATGCAGGTTGGTGTGGGGGATGGAACAGAAACCATTGAAATGGTTCCTTTTGCATTGGAAAAACTGGGCAAAAAGCCCGCCTATCATGAACGACTGAAGGAATCCTATTATATTCTGCAGGAATACTGGAAC
>JAFRZQ010000320.1 GCA_017442465.1 Anaerotignum sp.
AAGGTTCGCCTTCACCAGTTCCTTGATAGCAATAAAGTTACTGATTTCCTGCACAGAGGGAAAACTGCCGATAGTAAAATTATTTTCCTTGAGAATCTCTTCCAGAATCTCTCTTGTACCGGAGCCTTCTTCCCGAAGCACCAGCCCCTCAGAACGGATGTCTCCCAGTTTCAGTTTCTTCCCTGCAAGGCTGCATTCTTTACAGCAGGTACCCACAAAGCGTTCCTTTTTATACAGCTGACAGGCGTATTTTTCCTTATCGAAGAACCCTTCCAGAATGGTAAAGTCCAGTTCACCCTTTTCCAGCATCTGCAGCAGATTTTTCGTATTATCCACATACAGATGCAGACGGAACTGTGGATTTTCTTTCAGAAAACGACTCATGATGGAAGGAAAAACAAATTCCCCGATGGTCTTTGTGGCACCAATACGAAGGTGAATTTCTTCTTCCTCCGTCCTTGCCATTTCCTTTCGGATACCCGCCTCATTCGCAACCATTTCCGAAGCCAGACGGCGAAGCAGTTCGCCCTTTTCCGTCAGCTGCAGCACCTTGCCGGAATAAGAAAACAGCTTGCAGCCGTAATGCTCCTCCAGAAAACGGATATGCTGGGTCACAGCCGGCTGGGTGATGTGCAGGGCTTCCGCTGTTTTGGTATAATTCATTTTTTCACACAGTTTCAAAAAAGTCAAAATCCGATTATCCAGCATCTTCTCCCCTGCCTTCCATTTTTCCTTATTCCTTCAGAAATGCCAGTGCATCCGCAGGGATTTCGATTTCCTCTACATCATTGAAATCACTGCAGACCATCACAACAGATGTTTTTTCGATATCAATGGCAATGTCCTCTTCCGCCATACCCATAGCTTTCATGGATTCATCCATGATCTTCTGCATCATTTCTGTCATATCCATTTCGTATTTCCGCACATAGCCTTCTCCATCGATCCAGAGGCTGATGGGCAGGTCACCAAGGTCTGCATACATTTCCTGCATCATTTCTTCTGTGATACCCATGCTTTCCGCAGAAGTCGTCATGCCGCTGGCTTCCAGTGCCTCTTCCATGGCATCTCCGGTGATGACCCCTGTGATCTTCGTTGTTTCTGTGCCACCAATCTCTTCCTGTCCGTCAGACTTAAAGTTTTCGATATTATCCAGATACAGATCCATGTTTTCTTCCGCATTATACTGATCCAGTTCGCCCAGTTCCAGTGTTTCTGCATACCATGTGTCTGCCGCATACATATAGGATTTCAGTTTCCCGTCCTCTTCTGCCGCATACATCAGCATCTGTTCCACTTCCGTACCATCGTCCATCATCATGGAAAGCTCCATTTTCATCTTCAAAGGTTCCTGCTGGGTCAGGATATGGGCTACTGTTGTGGTTTCCAGCACTTCGCCTTCCATCCCCATGTCCATTTCCATGGTCATATCTGCCGCCATACTTTCCACAGAAGCCATGGTATCCTTCGCCTGAGCAAGCAATGCTTCGATTTCCGCCGTATCCATACCGCCGCCGCAGCCGGATAAACAAATAGTCATAGCCGCTCCTGCAGCCAATAATTTTCTGAAATTCATAGATATCTCTCCTTATTTCTTTTTTGCCCTTTTCTTTTCAATGGCCTTGCCGCCGGTGCAGTAAGGAAAGAGGAAGCATTCCTGACATTTTGGCCTGCGGGCAATGCAGATTTTTCTGCCGTGGGCGATCATCTGGGTATTGATATCGATCCATTTTTCCTTGGGAACGATCTTCATCAGATCAAATTCAATTTTCACAGGGTCTTCGTTTTTCGTCAGTCCCAACAGATTGGAAACACGCTTCACATGGGTATCCACCACCACGCTGGGGATACCATACCAGTTGCCGCGGACAACATTTGCTGTCTTTCTGCCTACCCCCGCAAGGCTGGTCAGCTGGTCAATGTCGGAAGGCACTTCCCCGCCAAATTCGCTGAGAAGCTTCTGACAGCAGGCAATGATGTTTTTCGCCTTGTTATGATAGAAGCCTGTGGAATGGATGTCCTTCTCCAGCTCCGCCAGATTCGCCTCCGCAAAATCCTGAATGGAAGTATATTTTTTGAACAGATCCTTCGTCACGATGTTCACCCTGTCATCGGTGCACTGGGCAGAAAGCATCGTTGCGATCAGAAGCTGCCATTCATTTTCATGGTCAAGATAGCATTTCGTCGGACCATAATGCTCATGTAATAATTCCAATATGATATTTACTTTTTCCTTTTTTGTCATATTCCGAATCTCCTTATCCCATCAGACCTTTCACGATCAGTCTCATGATTTTTCTTCCCGCAATATCCTCTACTATATCTGTAGTTTTTTCTGTTGTGGAAGGCTCCACAGATGTTACTTCATTTTTCAGAGAAATCTCCTGCCCAGTCTTATCATATCCTGCAATTTCTGCCGTCAGCAGTTCCACACGATACTGGGGGCATATATCCGTCACCCGGACCCATCCAACATTGGATTCTTCAAAAGTTACCGTTTCATTCAATGTCAGATCGTCATTTTCTTCATGGGTATACAGCACTTCCAAAGATGCGATCTCATCCGTATGACGCAGGAAAACATCATAGACCTCTTCCCCTAAATATATGTACTCTTTGCCGACCTTGTTTGCAGGATAATAGGAGCTTTCCCCGCACCAATTATATCCGTTTTCCGTAGGCTGAAAAACCACAAAATTATGAGCTTCCTCCCAGGAAAATTCCGTGATGATGCAGCCTGTTGCCTCCATCACTGTTTCGGACAGCACCTCTGCCCCCTCATAGGTCGCCTGAATTTCTGTTTCTCTGCCCTCTGCTGTCTGCAGGGATGCTTCCAATTCTGCCCGCGTCATTCCCGGTTCCGCCTGCGCACAGCCGGAGAATGCCATCACACACAGCAGGATCCCTGCTAAAATTCGTTTTTTCATCTATTTCAGCCCCCTTCCCGAAATATGAATATTTCCCGAAATTTCCCAAGAAATATTTCCCATTCTATCCTTTGCCGCTGAAAGCCGTTGTTTTTTCTGTTATTTACCACAGGTCATCCGGGTTGCCCTCTGCATCATAGCCAGTAGTTTTTGTCTCCCAAGCCCAAACCACAGGATCCTGTTTCATGATGGCAATGCCAGAGTCATCCAGATACAGTTTTTCATGCTGGAGCAGTTCTCCTGTATAGGTGTCCCTTCTGATCACATCCAGATATTCAATTCCTTCTTTCTTGCAGACATAAATATCATAATCAATCTCAGAATCCGGAATGCGCAGATATCCGCTCACCAAACGATACTTTTCTACAACTATGCTGTATGTCTTGAAATCATATTTTCCTTCTGCAATAGGCTTGAACACGGCATACCCATGTTCCTCTAAAACAGAATGTCCGGGGGTTCCTCCCACATCAAAGGCACTGATGATATATCCTTCCAGTTCCTTTTCAGCAGTGATGACTGCATCTTCATATTTTTCCCGAATGACTTTCTCTCTGCCTTCCACCGTTGCCATTGCCCTCAATTCCATTTCATTGGAGACGATAGAATACAAACAAAACACTACAATAACACCAACAAAAATCAGAAGTTTCTTCATCCTCATCCCCCCTTTTTATCATCCTACCAAAGAACTATGCTTTTTGCAATCATTCCCCTTGCAGTTTAAGAAATCCGTAAGAGTTTTCCCCCTTATGTATACTTCTCCCCTTCATTGACAAAGCATTTCCCTTGTACTATCATAAGTACATGACTACAAAAGAGCAGTTCTGAAGGAGGCATTTTTTATGGAACTGAAAATCAACAGCATCATCAAAGCCCACACAAAAGTAAGCTACGCCATCGAAAGCGCAGGCCCCAGACCTTATGATATCGACTGCGCCGAAGGCACAAATATCGTATCTTATTCTCCCTCTGCGGAAGAAGCATTCAACGAACTAAAGTTTGAAATGCTCCGTTCCTACCCCCATTCTCTTACAGTCAAAGACAGCGTGATCCACTACTGGAAAGACTACGCCGATCTGAATTATAAAAACATCACCCTCTGCGACGGCTCCATCAGCGGTCTGTATCTGATCAACAGACTGTTTCTGGAAAACGGCGACCATGTCCTTGGTTATGTGCCCACCTTCTCCGACTATGTAGCCGATGTTGCCATGCATGGCTGTACCTTTGATTTCGTTACACTGAAGCCGGAAAATAATTATAAATTCTGTCCTCAGGACTTATTGGAAAAACTGAACGAAAATCATAAACTGGTTTACATTGACAATCCCAACAACCCCACTGGTCAGATCATCCCTCTGGCGGATATTGAAATGATTCTGGAAGCAGCGAAAAAACTGGGCGTTGCGGTCATCGTGGATGAGGCCTACGGCGAATATATGCCTAAGGAAAACTCCGCCGTATCCCTGTTCAAAAAATATGATAACCTGATCATCCCCAAAACCTTCTCCAAAGGCTTTGGTCTGGCTGGTATGCGTGCAGGCTATATCCTGATGCCAGAATCTCTGCATCCTTACATGACAAACATCACAAATCCCTATTGTATGTCCGAACTGTCCCGTTCCGTGGCAGCAAAGACCATCCGCAACGAAGCCTTTCTGGAAGGACTGCTGGCTGAAACCGCAAGACTGAAACGCATGATCCTGGACTACCCCTGGAAAAACATTTCCGCAGCAGAAACAGCGGATACTGTTTCCATCAGCCTGCTGATCCACAAAAACCCGGAAGTGGATATGGCTGCTGAATTTGCAAAATTCCGCATCTGGGTATATTCCGGCTGCGATTTTGATACGCTGACCAAAAATACCTGCCGTTTCCGCGTACCTGCGGCAAAAGATATGGACAGAGTCATGGAAGCATTGAAAGCCATCGACGCAATCGACTAAATGAAAATAACGGTATCTCGAAAGAGGTACCGTTTCTTTTTACTGTTTTCCTTCATTGACAAACCCCTTCGGGTATACTATGATGGTACGAGGAAAAAGGAAAGGGGTACAAAAATGGAACAGAACATCCTGAAAAAAGCCGAACTGAAAACGACCAAAAAACGCCAGATGCTGCTGTTCCTGCTGCAGAAGCACGCACGCCCCATGACAGCAGAAGAACTGCATGAGATCGCAAACAACATCCTCCCCATGAATGTTTCCACCGTTTACAGAACGCTGAATACCCTGACAGAAAAGGATATCCTCATCCGTTCTGTACGTCAGGACGGCAAGGCATATTACTCCCTACCAAAAAAAGACCAC
>JAFRZQ010000321.1 GCA_017442465.1 Anaerotignum sp.
GCTTCGTCAAGTCCGTAAACAGCATGACTGTGCGGCTGGATGTGACCCATTTCCTTGCAGAAACAAAGACAAGAGGGCTGAAATTCTTTCCCGCCTTTTCTGCTGTGACAGGGCAACTCATCGCATCCATACCTGAAATGTGTACCAATGTGGATAAGGACGGAAATCCCGGATATTTCTCCTATCTGAATCCCAATTTTACCATCTTCCATGAGGACGATAAAACCTTCTCCGACTGCTGGAGCCAGTATGAAGATGATTTCGATACTTTCTACAGCAATCTTCTGCATGATGCAGAAACTTATAAAAACAAAAAAGGTATCAAGGTCAAAGAAGGACAGCCCATGAATTTCTTCTGTATCTCCTGCGTTCCCTGGTTGGATTATGCGGCATACTGCCCTGTGAATTATGGCGGCTCTCCCAACCTGTTTCCTCTCATCACCTTCGGAAAATACACAGAAGAAAGCGACAGATATACGATGCCCTTCACCCTGACCATCAGCCATGCCTGCATGGACGGCTATCATTTGTCTGTGTTCTTCAATACTCTGCAGGAAAAACTCGATCAGTTCTAAGGAGGCCGATATCATGAAAATCGCAGTCAGTGCATGCCTTTTGGGGCATGATTGCAAATACAACGGCAGCAACAACCGCAGCCAGAAGGTGCTGGACTATATCGAAGGACACGAAGTCATCCCCGTTTGTCCGGAAGTAACCGGTGGTTTATCTACCCCTCGTATTCCTGTGGAATTAAAGGACGGCAGAGCCATCAACAGAAACAGAGAGGATGTAACAGAATTTTTCTACCGCGGCATTGAACTGACCATGGAAAAACTGGCAGATCAGAACATTGACCTCGCCATTCTGCAGCCCAGAAGTCCATCCTGCGGCTGCAAACAGATTTATGATGGTAGCTTTACCAAAACCCTCATCAATGGAAAAGGCATGTTTGCACAGGCTCTTTCTGATGCAGGTATCCCCCTGATGGACGGGGATGATGTACCCGAAAAATGAGCGAAAGCCCTGAAATATTCAGGGCTTTTTTTCGATATGATTCAGAACAAATATGATCAAAGTACAGGCCAACACAACAGCTAATGTGATAATGCCATCCACCAGGATAGTTGTATACCACGGTGCTGACTGCATAGCATAGATTTCAGGGTGTTTATAGTGATTCCAGACAACAAACACAGAATGCCCAACAAAATAACCACAGAATAAAATTCGAATCAAATTCAGTACATTTTTTATTTTAGACATCCAATCACCCCACTTTCTTTTTCCATTGTATCTAACATTTTTCTGCCTTTCAACAAAATAAAAAAAGTGAAAGAATTTTGTAAGATTTTCACTCTTAAAAATTCTTCCACTTTTATTTTTAGTATTACAGTACCTTCGCCAGGAAATGCTGCAGACGGTCACTCTTAGGATGATCGAAGATCTCTTCAGGAGTACCTTCTTCTACCTGTTTGCCATCCGCCATGAACATTACTCTTGTACCAACTTCCTTCGCAAAGCCCATTTCGTGTGTAACAACGACCATTGTCATGTTATCGTGAGCCAGCTGTTTCAGAACTTCCAGTACTTCGCCAACCATTTCGGGGTCCAGTGCGGAAGTAGGTTCGTCAAACAGCATTACTTCGGGTTCCAGGCACAGGGCACGTACAATAGCAATACGCTGTTTCTGGCCGCCGGACAGCTGAGAAGGATATGCGTTCGCTCTGTCTTCCAGACC
>JAFRZQ010000322.1 GCA_017442465.1 Anaerotignum sp.
CCCAATTCTGTGATCGCCTTTGCAGCAGGCGCCCCTGGCAGCATCTACACACTGAACCTGAACGAAAGCGGCCCCATGACCTGCCAGAAAGGTGCCTTCCTTTGCGCGCAGGATTCTGTAAATCTGAAAACAGTACTTACAAAGAAACTTTCCGCAGGCTTCTTTGGCGGTGAAGGCTTCATTCTGCAAGAAATCAGCGGCAGCGGTATTGCTTTCCTGGAAATCGACGGCGATCTGGTAGAAAGAGAACTGGCTCCCGGCGAAGTGCTGAAGGTAGACACAGGCAATGTGGTTGCTTTTGACAGCAGCATGAGCTATGAGATCGAAATGGTGAAAGGCGCAAAGAACATCATCTTTGGCGGCGAAGGTCTGTTCCTGACAAAACTGACAGGCCCCGGCAAAGTTGTTCTGCAGACCCAGAGCATTGCAGAATTTGCCCTGCGTATTGCACCTTATATCCCTATGAAATCCAATTAAACATAAACATCAAAAAAGCGCGGATCTCCGCGCTTTTTCGTTTTCCTCATTCTGTTTTGATACACCCCAAAAGTTCCTCTGCCGAAACACCATATAGTTTTGCTAAAGCCAGTAGATTAGACGTACTGGGATCGGATGTCCCCATTTCCCATTTGGAAACTGCCTGACGGCTGACCCCCAGACTTTCCGCCACAAATTCCTGGGTCATATTACGTTCCATGCGATATGCCTTTATGGTCTCTCCAAGGGTCTTTTTGACGACCGCCATTTCCTGCCGCACTTCTTTCGAGCGGATATAGACTTTCAACGCTTTTATCACAAGATATACGATGTAGAAAAAAACGATCCAAAGAGCCGCGTATACGATCAAAACGATCGTCACGATAATGTCCGTCCGCATCATAAAGTTATCAAACGCCTGCATAGCAGAACACCTCCTTTCCCCTCAAACATAGCAAAGGATGGAATATGCTTCTACCAACTATCACGCAACTTTGGGTTGCCGTTTGTTTTATTTTTCTTTTACACTGACCTCATGGGTCGCCACAGGCTGCATTTCATAACGGGTCAATTTTACAGCGATATATTTTCCGTCTCGTTCCATATATTCATCAAATCCCCGTTCTTCCAGCATTTCTGCCGTTGGTTCCTCCTCAAAAAGGTCAAAATCGATTTCATAATAAGGATATGCCGCCTGATGCACATCGGTTCTTTCCCATGGCGCATCACAGCTCAGTGTTACCGCGGAACCATAGCTTGCCAATCCCCATTGCTCTATATAACCCTCCGGCTGTTCCGCAAAAGCAAGGGCTGAAAAATATGTATTCTCGGCAGAATACAAAAGCACGATCTCCGTACAGGATATCTGCTCCTGATACAAGATTTCTTCTCCATCCTCTTTATAAAAAGCAATGCCTTCTTCTACGGTATCGAAATACTGGGGCTGCGGATCATCTGTCGTTTCCACATCCGTACTTTGCCCGCAGGCTGTCAGCCCCAAAAGCAGACAAAGCAATACTCCAAACTTTTTCATAATCTCCCCTCCTTTTTCCCAGAATACCACAAGGAAAAGAAAAAGGATATCCATTTCGGATATCCTTAAGAAAATCTTATGAATTTTCAGAACAGCGTACGGATCTCGCAGTCCTTCCACATTTTGAAGAAGAGCTGTCCTTC
The DNA here is from genome assembly GCA_017442465.1 of Anaerotignum sp. Classification (GTDB taxonomy): domain Bacteria; phylum Bacillota; class Clostridia; order Lachnospirales; family Anaerotignaceae; genus Anaerotignum_A. Next base: position 1,654 of record JAFRZQ010000322.1, read on the forward strand.
CACTTCCGCGTGTTCGATCAGGTCATACACATGGTCAAAACTCTGTTCCTCTTCCCCTTTCCAGAGGGAAACATACTTCGCTGCCTTATCTCTGGAAATAAAATATGTATGCTCACCCGCAGCAAATTCCAGTTCTCTGCCGTGGTCGATCAGATATACCAGTGCCGCCAGAGATTTTTCCTCCAGC